>CADBMM010000133.1 GCA_902795795.1 uncultured Lachnospiraceae bacterium
CGACCCCAACCTTGGCAAGGTTGTACTCCACCCCTGAGCCACTCGCGCATATGTCTTACAGACAACAATAGGATATTACAACAGCCTAAGACTCTTGTCAAGATAAAAAATAATTTTTTTCACCGTGATGTTATATTTATTCTATACCAACAGGCAATAATGTAGTAGAATAATCCGAAAATGGCTGACTGCGTGGCTTTATTCTTTTAATAAAAATAACGCAGCAGGATCATTCCGGAACAGTAAGACACAAAATGGTCACTTTTATATGAATAATAGGTAATTGTATATATGAGCATCACTTTAAAAAGGAGATAGTATGAAGATCAATACAGCAGCCCTGATAGGCCTTGGAGCGATCGGATCCTATTTAGGAGGACCACTGGGAAAATATCTGGGAGATAATTTAAGGATCGTAGCTTCGGGAGAGAGGGCAAAACGCCTTAAAGCCGAGGGCAGGATAATAAATGGTGAACAGCAGTTCTTTAATGTTGTAGATCCGGAAGATCAGACAGGACCGGCGGACCTCGTGATAATAATCACCAAGATGACTGAGCTGGAGCATGCCCTTGGTGAAGTGAAGAATCAGATAGGGCCAGATACGATCATAATGACTCCTTTGAACGGCGTGGAAAGCGAAGAAGTGGCAGCGAAAGTTTACGGAGAGGAAAGAATACTGCATTCTCTCGTAAGGGTCAGCTCGGTAAAAGACGGTAATAATGTTTCTTATTTTCCGGACATAGCATTTGTAGAATTCGGTGAAAAACACTCCGATGCTCCGACGGAGCGCATGCTGGCTGTTGCAGAGCTTCTTGATAATGCCGGATTAAAATATAAAATGCAGAAGGATATGATACAGGCTATATGGCTCAAATATGTCTGCAATGTCAGTGAAAATCCCGTCGCGGCTGTATTTGATCTTTCTTTTGGAGCCTGGGGCGCAAATGAGCATGCCAATTTCATAAGAATGAAAACGGCTGAGGAAGTCATAAAAATTGCACATGCAAAGGGAATCGAAATTGATGATAATTACCCTGCCGAACATCTGGAGAGGCTGAAGGCGCAGCCTTACGGCAACACCTGTTCAATGGTGCAGGACGTTGAAAGCGGCAGACATACGGAAATAGATATGTTCGCAGGGACAATAATAAAATACGGAAAAGAGCTTGGAATACCGACACCGTACAATGAGTTCCTGTATCATGCGGTACATCTCATAGAAGATAAGAATGATAAGCTGTTCTAGGAAGATCTTCGTAAATTAATTAAATTTCAAGTTGTTAAGCAGACAGAAAAAGATTATAATAAAAAACTGGTGTCGTAACCGATGGCGCATTTGCTGCGGAAGCACCAACACTTTCGCGTAGATCGCGCATTAGTAAATATGGAGGCTGAAATGGTAAAGAATATTAAGAAAACACTGGCACTCGGCCTTGTCCTGGTGTTTACGGCAGCGGCATTTGCCGGCTGCGGAAAAGTCAACGGAACCGAAACGGCTCTGACCGTAAATGGTGAAACATTGTCGACCGGTACGGTCAATCTCTATTTAAGATATCAGCAGGCTGCGTATTATAACTTAATGGCAGCATACGGAATGGTATCTGCGGAAAGCGGATATTGGGATAATGTGAGTGATCCTGATACAAAAGAGACATACGGCGAAGCATTCCTGAGCGATATCAAGGATTACATGGTCAATATGGTCGTAACAAGACAGCATGCGGAAGAATACGGCTGCACACTGACGGAAGAACAGGAAGCTTCGATTTCTGAAGTGGCTGCAAAGTTCATCAGCGATAATGCTGACGTATGTGAATGGATCGGGGTGAGCCAGGCTGATGCGGAGAATCTGGTTTCTCTTATAACTTATCAGAGCAATATGTATGACTACATGATCGCTGATGTCGATACGGAGATCTCCGATGATGAGGCGGCACAGTCTACTATTTATTATATCAGACTTGGTCTTACGGCTCCCTCAGATTATGAAGGAACTGCGGAAGAGTACACAGCCGAGAGAAAGGAAATGGCAGAGAGCATCCTTGAAGAACTCAGGGATCTTAAGGATCCGGAGACCGACAAGATGACTGAGATCGCTGCGGCTCATGACGAGACTCTTGCCGCTTACAGCGGATCGTTTGGTGAGAACGATGAGGTCTCAGCTTTTGACGAAGCAGTCCTTACAGCTGCCGGAACTCTTAAAGACGGAGAGCTCTATGACGAAGTCATCGAGACCGAAAACGCTCTTTACCTTATTAAAATGGAAGCTGTTTTTGACCGCGAAGCAACAGATTCCAAGAAGGATTCAATGGTCCTGACGAGACAGCAGGAAAGATACAGCGAGCTGCTTGAACAGTGGTCTGAAGAGGCCGAGATCACAGAAGGCAGCGGCTTTAAGAAGCTTAAGGTAACAGACGCAGAACGCTATGTAAGTGAAGGTACTGTTGCCGGTTAAGGATAGTTTATAAATGCATAATGATATAATTACGATTGGATCTTTTACAATACATGGGTATGGGCTGATGGTCGCCATCGGCATAATCGCCGCATATATAGTAATGGATCTAAGGGCTAAGAGGAAAGGCCTTGATCAGGATCACGCATTCTGGCTGATCATCTGGTGCCTGACCTTCGGCTTTCTGGGTTCGAAGATCCTTTATATCATAACCATACTGCCGCAGGTAACAGAAGAGCCGTCGATAATTCTAAGCTCCCTTCTGGATGGATGGGTAATGTATGGAGGCCTGTTAGGCGGAATATTGGGCGGATTCCTTTACTGCAGATGGAAAAAGCTTAACGCCTGGGCGTATTTCGATCTGGGACTGGTCAGCGTGATACTTGCGCAGGCATTCGGCCGCGTAGGCTGCTTCCTGGCGGGATGCTGCTACGGCGTTGAGACTACAAGCCCGATAGGGATCACGTTTACGCATTCAGAATTCGCACCGAACAATGTATGCCTTGTTCCGACCCAGCTTATATCAAGTATCGGAAACTTTATCATTTTCGTTATTCTTCTTATATATGATAAGTATAAGAGGACGGAAGGACAGGTCACGGGCATGTATCTCATGCTTTACAGCGCCGGAAGATTCGTACTCGAGTTTTTCCGAGGCGATATTGCAAGAGGATCGGTCGGACCGCTTTCTACTTCCCAGTTTATAGCGATATTTACGTTTGCGGCCGGTGTCATTGTGTGGATGGCAAGAAGAAAAGCAGAGACTGCTCAAGCTGCGCAGACGGAAGCAGCAATAGAAAATGCGGAAAAAGCCGCAGAGAAGTCTGCAGAAACAGTGCAGAATAAAAAAGATACAGACGCTGAAATGTGATCAGCAGTCCGGGAGTAAAATGTCAGAAGAAATCAACAAAGCAACAAATATTAATATGAACAATGCAGAAGCAGGAGCTGTAGCGGTTTCTGCTCCTGCTGCATATGGAAATACTGCGGGTGCAGTAATGCCGGAAACAAAAAAGTCCAGAAAGAAGATGGGCACTGCTAAGAAAGTACTGATCATTATACTGATCATAATAGGAGCTTTGGCAGCGGGATTCCTGGTGATAGGGACTCAGTTCAGATCGGTATTTCTTACCAATACATATATAGACGGGATCAACGCCGGAAGGCTGACGCCCGAAGAAGTCAATAAGCTGATCGTTGCCGAGCAGGAAGAGTACACTTTGGACATAACGTTCAGGGACGGTTCTACAGCGACCATAAACGGCAGCGATTTCGGGTATACCTATGATGCGACAACAAGTCTTCGCGATATCCTTGCAGACCAGGTACCGGCTCATTTTATTTATCATATAATCGGAGAAGGTCCGAGATATGATTTCGAATCGACAATAACGACGAGCTATGACGCCGAGCTTCTGGACGCTCTTTGCCGCACGCTTCCGCAATTCCAGGAAGAAAACATGACGGATCCGACAAATGCGTATGTCGCAAAAGGCGAGACCGAATTCGTCATAGTCCCGGAAACAGAAGGAAACAAACTCAAAGCCGACGAAGCGATCGAAGCAATAAAAGATGCTATCGATCTTTCTCAGAATGAAGTTGTGATAAACAGCCAGGAATGCTATGAGGAACCTTCGGTCAGATCTGACGATGAGACCGTAATAGAAGAGGCTGCACACCTTAATTCATATCTGGCGGCAAGTATTACCTATGTTTTCTCGGGGTATACCGTAGTGCTTGACAGGACAAGACTTATAAACTGGCTCAAACAGGATGAAAACGGCGGGTATTATAAAGATGCAGATTTCTGGGAAGAAAACCTTCTGTCCTTTATTAACGAAATCGAGACCGCTTTCAACTCGGAGCCGAATACCTGGGAGTTCGATATTACGGGCGGTGGAACGGTGACCATACAGGGCGGAACTCTTGCTAAGAGCATCGACCTGCAGGCAGAGCATGACCAGCTTGCGCTGGAGCTCGAAACCGGTACCGTTACAGAACGTACGCCTTTAAGAAAAGATATCACTATCAACCATGGTATTGGAAATACCTATGTAGAGATAGACATTACAAGGCAGCATCTCTGGGCTTATGATCAGGGAGCGCTCATTGCGGAAACGGATATAGTGACCGGAATCCCAACGGAAGACAGGCGTACTCCGGAAGGCGTTTATTTTGTGAATTATAAGGCGGAAAATGTAACGCTTCGCGGAACTAGGCTGCCGGACGGTACTTATGACTATGAGTCGCCGGTGAGATACTGGATGCCGTTCAACGGTGACATCGGAATGCACGATGCCGACTGGAGAAACGAAGGCGATTTCGGCGGTGAGATCTATACGTTCGCCGGTTCCCACGGATGCGTAAACCTCCCGGTAAGCTTTACGGCTGGCTTCTACGCCTGGATACAGCCTGGTACGATAGTTGTAGTCTACAGTTCATAATATTTGCTGAATACAGCTCATAAGATTTTTCTTGACACGGCGCTTTGCGCCGTGTTATATTACATGAGCGACCAGGTCTGAAGACCTATTTTTTATGTGCGTAATTATATAGAAATATAGATTTATGGAGAGGATTTCTTCGCCACAGGAGAACAGAGGAACCGGATCTATATCATAGGAAAGATTGCAGCGGAGGAAACGATTATG
This sequence comes from uncultured Lachnospiraceae bacterium, assembly GCA_902795795.1. Taxonomy (GTDB): domain Bacteria; phylum Bacillota; class Clostridia; order Lachnospirales; family Lachnospiraceae; genus Alectryocaccobium. The sequence continues at coordinate 5,107 of CADBMM010000133.1, forward strand.
CGAGTTAAAATTACATTGGCATGTACAGAATGCAAGCAGCGTAATTATAACACCACAAAAGAAAAGAAAAACCATCCGGACAGAGTTGAAACAAGCAAATACTGCAAATTCTGTCAGAAGCATACTCTTCACAGAGAAACGAAGTAATTCAAAGGAGAGCTTATGGCTGGGGAAGTAGCAAAAACACAGACAAACAAAGTCAGCTTCTGGAAACGCGTTAAAGCGGAATTCAAGAAGATCATATGGACTGACAGACCGACACTGATAAAGCAGACTATCGCTGTAATTATTATTTCAGCAGTTATCTGCGTTATCATCTCTATCGTTGACAGCGTTGCGCTTCAGCTCATACAGCTGATCGTCGGATAAAGGACAGAGGTGCGGAATGGCAGAGGCTAAATGGTATGTAGTCCATACATATTCAGGCTATGAGAACAAAGTAAAGGCCAACATCGAAAAAACGATCGAAAACAGGCATCTCGAAGAGCTTATTCTTGAGGTGCGCGTTCCGATGGAAGATGTTGTCGAAGTAAAGAACGGCGTAAAGAAACAGGTTTCAAAGAAGCTGTTTCCGGGTTACGTTCTTTTGAACATGGTCATGAACGACGATACATGGTATGTCGTGCGTAATACGCGTGGCGTTACAGGCTTTGTGGGACCGGGATCCAAGCCGGTACCGCTTTCTGAGGGTGAGATCGAAAGACTTACCGGTACTGCGGAACCGCCGAAAGTCGTCATGAACGTGAATGTCGGAGACGTGGTAGTTGTCACTGCGGGAGCATGGGCAGATACCACCGGCGTCGTTTCGGCTGTAAATCAGCAGAAGCAGACGGTTACGATCCAGGTAGAACTTTTTGGCCGGCCAACGCCGGTTGAGATTAATTTCTCAGAAGTTAAAAAGGCTGTTTAACAGCCTGTGGGAGGGAATTCCCCGTAATTACCACTTTATTTAGGAGGTGCCGAAAATGGCAAAAAAAGTTACAGGTTACATTAAACTTCAGATTCCTGCCGGCAAGGCAACGCCCGCTCCGCCCGTAGGACCGGCTCTCGGCCAGCATGGTGTCAACATCGTTGAATTCACAAAGCAGTTCAATGCAAAGACAGCTGATATGGGAGATACCATCATCCCCGTTATCATCACTGTATATGCAGACAGAAGCTTCAGTTTTATTACTAAGACTCCGCCTGCGGCAGTACTTCTTAAGAAGGCAGCTAATATCAAGTCCGGTTC
>CADBMM010000134.1 GCA_902795795.1 uncultured Lachnospiraceae bacterium
GTTAATAAAAGAAAGGATCGTAAAGGGATAAATGAGCATTATAGCAATGAAAAAGCTGAAGCTCATAGCAATTCAGTCACAGAAAGAAGACATCTTAAAGGACCTGATGCTCCTTGGATGTGTTCAGATCAACGAGCCTGACAGTGAAGGTGAAAATGACAGCGCCAAAGTGGCGAAGAGGGGAACTCTTATCGGGTACAGGACCCAGAGAAGCACCCTTATGAGCGCCCTTGACAAACTGAAAAAGTACGCACCTTACAAAAAAGGCCTGTTGGATCCTCTGCCTGAGATCTCTCTTGATGAGGTCCTTGACGAATCTGTCCTTGATAAAGATCTGGCTGCGGCGCAGAAGATACTCGACAGCGATGTCGCTATCAGAGGCGTCACGGCGCAGGAAAACAGGGAGACGGCCACAATTGCGGCAATGCAGCCGTGGATAGACATGGACTGGGATCTCGGAATGACGGGAACACAATATACCGAGATCGCCTACGGCACTATTCCGGCTAACGAAAAGATCGAGAACGTGCGCGCAACGGTCTCAAAATATGAAGCGGACATAAATCTTATTTCAGAAGATAAGTCCTACCACTTCATATGCCTTGTCTATTACAAAGGACTCGGCGAGGAAGTTATCGAAGCGCTCAAGGTCCACGAATTCGTTCCGGTCGTTCTGACCGGCCATACCGGCACTCCTAGAGAAGTAGCCGCCAGGGCACAGAAATCGCTTGAGGAACTGGCAGTAAAAAAGAAAGAGCTGACTGATGCGATCGCAGCAGAAGCTGAAAACAGAAAGGATCTGCAGCTGGGGATCGAAATACTGCAGACCAGGATCGACCGTGAAGAGGCAAGCCTTAAGGCGCTGAACACCAAGAGCACATTCATGATCGAGGGATGGCTTACCGCTCCGGACGAAGAAAAGCTGGCACAGACACTGGAAAAGTACACCTGTGCCTGGGAGACGGAGGATCCGGATCCCGACAAACCGGAGGAAGTTCCGGTCAAGCTCAAAAACAACAGTCTCACCAGACCTTACAACGTAGTTACGGAGATGTATTCTCTTCCGGCCTACAACGGACTGGATCCCAATCCGTTCATAATGCCGTTTTTCGCATTGTTCTTCGGCTTTATGTTCGCGGATATGGCTTATGGACTGATCCTGCTCGCGGCAGGCATCGTCCTTCGTAAAAAGGCCAATCCGAAAGGGACTCTGGGATATTTTACCGGGCTGCTTAAGGAATGCGGCATAACCACATTCATCATGGGCTTCCTTACAGGCGGATTTTTTGGAGACCTTGTACACGTTATCGGTACATGGTTCGGAGCTGATATCCAGCTCGTCCCGAATTTCGCGCACTTCACGATCATGGGATCGGATATTACTTTACCGCTTAACCTTACATCCGGGAACAACCCGCTCTATGTTCTTATCATCGCGATAATACTCGGTGCGATCCACCTGCTTCTTGGTACGATCATCGGATGTTATCTGAAGATAAAGGACGGCCAGATCGCTGACGCAATACTCAACGATCTCTGCTGGTGGGTAATGATCTTCGGCGTCATCGTATTCTTCCTGAAGGGAACATGGATCGTTGTATTCATAGGCCTCGGAATGATGGTGCTCGGTCAGCTCATAACCGGAAAAGGTCTTGGAAAGATAACAGGTATAGTCGGTGCGATATATAACGGCGCTACCGGATATCTGGGTGATTTCCTTTCATATTCACGTCTGATGGCTCTTATGCTTGCCGGAAGCGTTATAGCGAGCGTGTTCAACCAGCTGGGTTCCCTCATAAATGCGAACGGGAACGGCCCGACTGTTATCGGTACGATACTTTTCATAATCGTATTCCTTATCGGACATGTACTCAACTTCCTGCTCAACGTCATCGGATGTTTTGTACACACACTGCGTCTCCAGTTCCTGGAGTTCTTCGGCAAGTGGTACAGAGACGGCGGCAAGGCTTTCAGACCGCTGACAATCAATACAAAATTTTTTGATATTTCCAAGGAGGAAAAGAAATGAGCTTTTTTGCAGATTTTGGAGGTTTGGCAATAGGATTTTTAGGCGCCGGCCTTGCAGTTGGACTTTGCTGTGCAGGTTCCGCAAAAGGTACAGGACTTGCAGGTGAATCAGGTATCGGTCTTCTGGGAGAAGATCCTTCAGCATTCGGTAAGGTCATGATCCTTCAGGTCATCCCGGGCACACAGGGCCTTTACGGACTCGTAGTATGGTTCTTCGCACTCCTTCAGATGGGAGTTTTCGGCGGAGATCCCACCACTCTTACAGTAGCTGACGGACTTCGTGTTTTCGGTGCATGCGTACCGATGATGATCGGCGGATGCATTTCTGCTCCTGCTCAGGGACGTGCGGCTGCAAGAGCCATCAACCTTATGGCAAGACGTCCTGATGACTGGGCAAAGGGCATCGTTATGTGTATTACAGTTGAGTTCTATGCGATCCTTTCACTTCTTGCATCTTTCCTTATGCTCCTGAAC
>CADBMM010000135.1 GCA_902795795.1 uncultured Lachnospiraceae bacterium
AGTCAGCAATTTCACATATTCATGATTCAGCTTTTCCATATATGCTTCCTGCCAGCCACTAATACGTTCCTGGAAAAGCTTCCAGTCCGCTTTGGAAATATCTCTCATGAAATCTTGCTCCTTTCATCGAATCTCCCGCTCTTCATCCAAAATCTCCGCATCGGTATTTTCCTCGACAAATACGGAAATATCATCCATAAGGCTATCTGCCATAGCGTTATGCGGTACGATTGCCGCAACACCGATGACGATAATCTTATGAGTGTCCTGCTCATCGATCTCCGCTGCGGATACATGAAATTTGTTCTGCAGCTTCGCTATGAGGCTCTTCACTATCATTCGTTTTTCTTTCAGGCTGCGCACCCAAGGGGCATGCAGGCGAAAAGTGATGGCTGCAATTCTCATCTTTGTTCTGAAACTTATTCCATATAAGCTTTTCTATAATCTGTAATATAGGCTTCTGTTTTCAGGTTGTCGGCAATCTGCTCCAAAACCATCTGCATTGATGCCGGCGGTTCTGTATTCATAGGGATGCCGAACATATAAACCTTATATCCATAATCCTCATGAGAAAGCCAAATGTCCCAGCGATCACTGATTCCATCCGTAACAGACTTTACGATATCGACCATAAAGCCATCTTTGTATCTGTATGTGAGGGTTTCAACAGGAATCTGTATCAAATCTTCCGTTGACAGCATCTTTTCTCCTACATCATCACGTCTGAACAATTCGCCCCAGGCCGTTCTTTCAAAATCATCCAGCATTTTCCGATATTTCATATAGTCATCCGGATGAAGAACAAAAACATATGAGCGCTGTGTCCCTTTATGAAATGTTTCAACAATAATCTGAGCATCCTGGATATAATTCTTTATTTCCGTTTTTGCCTCTTCCCACGCCTCCGGTGTCCGTCGTCCTTTATGACAGTAATAAACCACATTCTTTCCGGCACAATAATATCGCTTGATCTCTTCCGGAAGCACATATTTTTCGCTGCCCTTTGCGGTTGGTTTTTTCCTGGTGGACATACCATTGTCCGGATCCGCAAAGATCAATTCCGAATCACCGAGCAGCAAAAACGAATTGTTATACCATAGCCTACGGTTCATCTCCCGGACAGAAGCTTCCAGAGAATTTAGGCTTAATACTTTCTGATAATAATCCGCTCCCGGAATCAACCCGGCTTTTTCAATCATTTTAACTGACTTCTCCGGTTTTGACGCGATAATTGCCAGCGTATCAAATAGTTCCGGATCATACTTACGGAACGATGGTTTGTTAAGATACTCTGTAAACCGCCCATCTCTGGAATTATCATTTTCTGTCAGGTACCAGTTGACTCCGATTTTGACTCCTAGGCTTGCCAAGAACCTAAGCAGCCCATATTTTCCATAGTCTCCGATATCTCCAACGTATTGGTTCTTCATATGCTCTCACCTAACACAAAAGTGGATCATTCTACAATCTGAGCTTTCCTTACGATCATATCAATTCTTAAAACTGCCAATTGGATGCATAATCTGCTACAGGAAACCACGTAAACTTCTCACCGTTTTTCATATATAACGGATGTCTTGGGTTTCCTTGTTTTGTCAGCGCGCCTCGGTAATACCATTGATAATCGCCTTCAAGTGCTTCTTGAATATCGTAAACAGCCTCCCCGAGATATAATCTGCTGTCAATACCATTTCCCCACGCAGCCCAGACCGCATGAATAGGATATGCTTTTTCCAAGGCTTTAAGGACCTTAATATTATTCTTCAGCAGCTCCTCGTCCGCTTCTTCAAGGAGATTCGCCGGATCAGCAGCTCTCAATGGATAAAGATTCGCCATCACCCAGCCATCATACCCCGCTTTGGCAAACTCTCTATAAACAGTTTCATGTTCACTTTTGCTTTATTATTATAATTGCAGACTCATTTAGATTGAAATATTCCAAATTAACCATCGAATTATTAATTACTATAATTGAGTGATTTTACTAAAAAACGCCAAAATATATTATACTCCCAGTACACACAAAATCAACTTTTATGCGTCGGTGTCCGGCGACACCATTTCTTCTTTTATAAAGATTTCCCTTAAATCAAAAAACCTGGGGAGTCGAAGCTCCCCAGGTCGATTTTGCACCTGTCACCACATCCCATTACGCTTTCTGAGACCTACTTTTCTGAAAGTTCATGCACATATACTCCAGGTCATTAATTCCAAATCTCATCCCTGGTTTGTTTTCCTTTGTTTCGCTACCTATTGTTCTGAACACACAAAATACATGCGATAACCGAACCGCTGCATATTCAAAAGGAATTCCCCAAACGAAGAGGAATCCCGTATGGCAGCATCGATATCACTCCTTATGATATCTTTCCCGGTGATCCGTCCTTCTTTTTCTGCAAGCCGTTCCGCATAGGTTTTTCCTTTCTTGTGCTGACGGTCATATTCAAGTGGCGGCAGTCCTCTTTTGACGCAAAGCTCATCCGTGATTGGCTGGATATATTTATCCCAGTCTCCGTTAATGTAGCGGTACTTATTCCCGTCTATTCGGTTGATGGAATTGAATACAATGTGGCAGTGTGAATGATGCTGGTCATTATGGACCGCAAAGGCATAATCGTAAGCATCACCAAGATACCGTCTGCAAAACTCCTGGCCGATCAGGAACGTGGTCTCCTCGTCCGCTTCCTCCTGGGCAAAGGAGATCACAAAATGATACCCCTGCCTTCCGTAATGCTTTCCGAAATCTTTCTTGGTATCCATCATGGCCTGATAGACCTGCTCCGGATTCGTACTGACATTGCCGCCGACCCAGAGACCGTCTTCAGTCTTTTTCGGATTCATGATATACCGGATCGCATTTTTAAGATGTGCGGATGGCGACCTGTTTCTGGCTTCTTTAATGTTCTTCAGAACCGTAACCGCCATATCCACCCTCCATCCTGAGCATGATTTCCTTTATTCGTTTTTGAATGTCACAAAAGACTTCTTCGGTAAATGACTCGCTTCCCACCGCTCCCTTTCTGGAAAGATACATTCCGATCTGCCCCAGCTTCGTATTGATCTCCGCAAGCTCCAGCCGGATCTCCCTAAGTTCCAGGCTCCGATTCAGGATCAGGACCTTTTCCCGGAAAAACTCGCTTAGTGAAAGCTCTTTTATTCCTTCAGTCATGCCATCCCCGGAAGTGCTTTTCCCGCTGTTTCTTTCCCGCAGCATCGCCGTGATCCGATCCATTTCCGATGCAGTGAAGCGGATCGTCACCTTTATTTCTCTATTTTCCTTTTCCAAAAGTGCTCGTATACCTCCTCCTGTATTTCTCCGGATGCAAAAGCTGATCATCATATCTAGCTCGCATAGTGATACCGGAGTCCGGGTCCCTTACATCTGCATCAGTGATCCGGCAATGCTCTTTGATCATTCTGTAGACAACTTTCTTTACAGCCTTGATTTCTAAAAGAAGATCATTGTTATTGATGTCTACACTTTGGGATTGGTTGTCTACAAAACGTTTTCCACTGTCTACACGATTATGCAGACTGTCTTCCATCTGTTTCGCCATCCAGTCTACAAACTTTTCCTGGGACATTCCCATCTTCTCAGCCATCTTGTTGATACGTTCCCGAGCCTCGAATCCAGCCCGGATAGTCGTACTGTCACGCTTATTTACAGTCTTTTTCTCTTCCATGCTACTCCTTTCGTTTGTAGGCAAAAGCCGCCGGATCATCTCCGACGGCCTGTGTCAAACATTAAAATTTATTCATTTGTCTACATGTCTACAAGATGTCTACAGTTTTACAGCTGTCTACATGTCTACAGTCCCAGTTTTTCATCTGTTATGGCAAGATACGCATTTTGTCTTACGTTGCAAAATGCTGACTTGTTAGGGAGCGCCCTAAGACCCCCTTCATTATTGTTTCATAGCCTGGATTTTATCATTCATCTTCTTTGCCTCATTCCGATAATAGCGCATGAACAGGAACCAGATCACAAATGCTACGCCAAGCTGAATGGCAGCGATAATAATCCCCTGGCCGATTGTTGCGGAACCGCCGATCCATCCTACCGCATAAGCAACGATCGTGTATACAACACAGCCGATTCCCATATGGATAAGAACCCTGACCGGCATCGGCAGACTGTCTTTTCCGTAAACGACAGTCGGAACGCCAAACCCGAGGCCGATGATCACACAGCCAACGACCATCTTTGTAAAACGATAATGCTCAAGACTGAAGTTGCCGTGGTATCCGATATCGAATACGATCCCGACCAGACAGAAGATCGCCATTGCCATTCCAATACTGATAAAAACACTCTTTAAGAGATCTTTCTTCATTTCTTTCATTGCATCCACCTCCTACAGTCCCAGGTACTTTTTGAAATCAGGCAAATATTTTCTGGATACATAATCCTTGCTTCCGTTTTTCAGCTTTAACATCAGCGTGCCGCTGAATCCAGGTTCTATGCAGTCCATATAAGAAAGATTGATCAGCGTGGTCTTCGAGATCTGCATAAACTGTTTTCCCAGCTGCTGACCTAATTCATAGAGTCTTTTCCTGGATCGATATCTGTTTTTTTCTGAGTAAATCACAGTATCTCCATTCTCGACTCGGACCATAAATATTTCTTTCGGCTGTAAGACAACCAGATCTTCCTCATTTTGCAGGGCTGTAATCGGCGTTTCATTTGCACCAAGGATTTCAATCATTCGCCGGATCTCATCTGTCATCTGATCCGTATAAATAACAGCATACGGCTCTTTATATTCCGGAGAGATATCAACACTTACCTTCATGTTCCGGTCTCCTTTCGCTTCGTTGCTGTCATCATACATGATATCGATGATTCTGTCCCAGCCTTTACGGTAAGTGGCAAAAATTAAAAGGTGAAATGCAATATAGTCTGTTTCATCTTACTTTTTAACGAAACGGCAGTTCATCATCGATTCCATCCGGAATGTTCATAAAATCATCTTCCAGATCCGGTCTTCCGACTCTCTGACCGGCGTTTGATCCATTAACCTCACCGGCCGCTTTCCCATTAAAATTCTCTCCTCCTTAATCATCAACTTGTTTTTACTATGGTTCATTTTTTTACCTGCACAGTCTCAGGATTTGAAAAAGTGCATTCTCTCACTTCAGGGTCTTTTCCGGAGCTTCATGGGCCTTAAAAGCCCTATAAATAAGGCATTTCGAGTTGTTGAGCGGCGGGTTTGTGTCGGTCGCAGGCAGGGATTGTTCAAGGTCTTCTTGGGTATTGTTGGCAAGGCGCCGGAATAAAGAAGAAGCCTCATGCACTGGGGTTC
>CADBMM010000136.1 GCA_902795795.1 uncultured Lachnospiraceae bacterium
CTCTGCATGCTGTCGCGCTTTTCATCTCCGCGCCAGTATGCACCTGAAGCGGAACGTACCTTATAGGCAACGCTCATAAGCTCTCTGGAGTTATCGACATGCGGTCCTCTGCAGAGATCGACATAGTCTTCTCCTGTATAATAAATGGAGATGACCTCTCCGTCCGGAATTTCCTCTATAAGCTCGGTCTTGAACTTCTGCCCCTTAAACATCTCCAGCGCTTCGGCCTTGGAGACTTCTTTTCTTGTCCAGTCTTCCTTACGTCCGATGATCTCGCGCATCTTGTCTTCGATGGTTTTGTAATCATCTTCTGTCACAGGACGCGGAAGCACAAAATCATAATAAGAACCGTCAGCGATCTGCGGCCCTATGGCGTACTGTACGTTTTCTTTTCCAAATATTTCAATTACCGCTTTTGCAAGTATATGCGCAAGTGAATGGCGGTAAACTTCCAGGAACTGCTCCCTCTCCATCGATATCTCCTCCGTTAGAAACAAATAGTCATTATATTTTAATCTTATTTTTCCGATTTGTATACTAAAATATTACAGTCATCACGATAAATCGTATTGTGACAGGCCAAATATCGCCGCGTGCTGTTAAGAATAGATATATGAGATCATACTCTCAGCTATCGAAACAAAGAAATACTCATTTCTTTCTGCTTCTTCGATTATGATCTTATCCGCCGACATTATGGTTCCCCAGTAATCGGTCCAGTTGGCAAGCTGGTCGATAAATACCACATGTGTATAATCCCTGGGCAGGTAATTCAATAGAGCTATCCGGAATGAATCTCCTATCAGCACCAACGTCCCTTCGTACGGAGCATCCGGAGTAACGAACTCATAATAAGTACCATCCGCAGCTGCGTTCATCACTTGAGTACCCGTGACATGCATGTTGTAATTCAGATCATACATTGTATCTGTTCCGAATTCTCCGGCAGTACCCGACATTGCAACAAGGTCGGGGTTTTCAAATACCGAGGATGTTTCTGAAAGAACGCTGCGGTCGATAAGCGGCAGACCAAGGATCCTGTGGATCGCATCGGCACCTGCAAGCGCTCCATAGGCATTCCAGTGAGTATCAAGTCTGTAATAAAGCTGATGGCTGGCCTTTTCTGCAAGCAGCTCCTCGTAAATGTAATCATAATAAAGGTCAGTGTTTGCCTGCATGTACTGTTCGGCGATCTGAGTTCTTCTTACAGGTGCCTGATCCAGTGTAGGCATGTACTCGCTGTAAACACTGTTCTTGTTCGGTACAACTATGTAGTAGACCTCGGTACCGTTAGATCTGAAGTAATCTCTGAGCTGGGTCATTATCAGAGCTTCATATGCAAGCTCTCCTTCCGAAACGAGATTAGTTCCTGTATAGTCCGCCAGCGTGCCTGTATAGAACAGCCAGCCATCCCTGCCTCTTATAACATCAGGGCTGAGTTCTTTATACGGGAAGTAACCGGTATCTGAAGGTCCTGCCGTGCCGTCCGTTGCTGCAGCTTCTTCACTGACAGCAGGAGCAGCAGCTTCTTCGCTGACAGCCGAAGCAGCAGTTTCTTCTGCGGGTATTGTATCCTGCGCCCCATCCGCAGACTCTCCTCCAGTCAAAATATCTTCTGCCCCTGTCTGGGCAGCCGGATCAGTTGTGACATCGCCGGTGTTTTCCGGCTTGGCAGTGCTCTCTCCCGTAGATGCATCCGCCGTTCCTGCAGAAGTTCCTTCCGCAGCGGCCGCTGTCGATGTATCTGCCGAAGTACTTGCCGCAGAAGTGTCCGCCTCCGCGTCTTTGTTCATCGATCTGTTTACAGCGGCAATAAGGGCAGGTTCTATCAGCTTGTCATAAGGAGTTTCTATTGCCCCGCTGACTGCCCCTTCCGCCTTCAGTATTATCGAGCGGAACGGAACACGGTCGTTATACCAGGCCTCAAGCTCTGAAGTAAGGTTCGCTCCGCCTTTGCTCAAGGCTATCTCATGCTTGTTTCGCTTTTCGCCCAGATCGAAATCCAGCGCATCAGTGACCCCGGCCGCCTTAAATACCAGCCAGAGAACAGACGGAAGTACAAGCACCACCATAAATATGAAAATACGCAGATAAGCTCTTTTTCTTTTCATCAGGTGTTCTCCTAAAACTGGAAATAGATAAACGGGTTATATGTCTGCGCAGTAAGTCTCGCTATGGAAGCGATAAGCAGCAGCATCTGTACGGCAAAATCAAGGTTCTGGATCTTTGGATCTTTTCTTCTTGTCATATACCAGCCTTTAAATCTGGCCTGGATCGGTCCGCACAGCAGGATACCGACGATCAGACAGATTATAAGTTCCATCGAGAGATATGAAAGGATCTGGTAACCGTTCTTGAATATGAACAGACCCTTTATTATATCTAATGCCTGGTAGATCGTATCCGAGCGGAAAAGGACCCAGCCGACAACTACAATGAACAGTGTATAGATCCTGTTGATCACCGTAAAACGGTTATTCTCGAGTACTTTTCCAAGGAAGATCCTCTCCAGAACGAGGAATATGCCGTGATAGAGTCCCCAGGCGATAAATGTGAAGTTTGCCCCATGCCAGAATCCAGTAAGCAGGAAGACTATGAAAAGGTTGATCAGCGTGCGCCCCTGTCCCTTCCTGTTGCCGCCAAGAGGAATATAAACATATTCACGGAACCATGTGGAAAGAGAAATGTGCCACCTTCTCCAGAATTCCCTTATCGACTGGGACATATACGGATAATTGAAGTTCTCCGCAAACTTGAAGCCGAACATTCTGCCGAGGCCGATAGCCATATCCGAATAACCGGAAAAATCATAATATATCTGCAGGGTATAACAGATGGCTCCAAGCCAGGCTGTAACGCCCACTATCTCACCGTTTGAAGACCAGATAGCATCGGCTGCCTGCCCGAAGACATTGGCCAGCAGTACCTTTTTCCCGAGCCCGTAGCAGAAGCGCTTGATGCCCCTTACTTTCATGCCCAGTTTTTCCTGCCTGCCCCTTATCTGACTGTCGATCTCATGGTATCTGACGATCGGTCCTGCAATAAGCTGCGGGAAGAATGAAACATAAAGAGCGAAGTCAAAAAAGCTCTTCTGCTCCTCAACATCTCCGCGATAGACATCAATGACATATGACATTGCCTGGAAAGTAAAGAAAGAAATGCCTATAGGCAGCACGATCTCCGGAAGGCCCAAAGTGCCTGTCCCGACCATACCGATTATCGATCCTTTTCCGGGATCTATAATGTTCTCGAGAACGATTACTGCCATATTGAAATATTTAAATACAAAAAGAAGGCCCAGATCGATAACGATCGTGATGATCAGCACTTTCTTTTTCTGTCTTTTATCATCTTCAAAATAGGAAATGTATTTCCCGCCGAAAAAATTGACGACTATGCTGGAGATCATGATAAGAAGATAATATATGCCGCCCCACGCATAGAAAAACAGACTGGCACCAAGCAGGAAATAGTTTTTGACGGACATCCTGTTGTCCGGATCACGAAATGGCAGATGATCAATAATATAATAGCCGATAATAACTATCGGCAGAAAGATCCATATGAAAACCATCGAGCTGAAAAGCATCTGTATTTCTCCGTTCCTGCGGCAATATGTGCAACATTTAGATTCTAAATACTGCAGGCAGAAAAGTCAACCTGATTAAACTGCCGTAATGCAGTTTTTACCGCAGAATCCCTAAGAGCAACAGCTCATTATAATGAAGACATAAATTTATCCGCAGCCAGGAGCAGCTGTCTGTCATTATCATAGGTGATCAGATCCATAGCTTCGGCAAAGGTGCATTCACGGCAGTCCGATACCTCTTCGGGCTGAAGTCTGAGCTCCCCTCCGCAGCGTTCCGCAAGGAAATATACAACTTTTTTCCATACGCCTGCCTTAGGGCTGTATTCAAGCTCGTGACGGAATCCGTCTTCTAACCTGACTTCAAGTCCGGTTTCCTCGCGGATCTCCCTCAGAGCTGTCTCCCTCTCCGTTTCGCCGCCTTCCACATGTCCTTTTGGAAAACACCAGTGTCCCAGGCGCTGCTGGATCATAATATATCTTATACCTGCACTGTCTCGAACATAAATAACAGCTCCGCAGGATTTTTCCATTTTCATGCCGCTCATATATAAAA
>CADBMM010000137.1 GCA_902795795.1 uncultured Lachnospiraceae bacterium
AATATCGATCGTAGCGTTTCCGTGATAGATCGTGGCGGCTCCGCCGCGCGCGAACATACGCATCCAGTCGATCAGCTCCGGGGTGATATCACCGTCCTCACTGCACAGATTAGGAGAAAGAGGTGCCATAACTATGCGGTTTTTAAATGTTACTCCGCGGACGCGGATGGGGGTGAATACATGAGTATACTTCGAATTCATGTTTCTCTCCTTTCATTAATATCAGCTTCGTCGCGCGATCAGCTGTTTTTTATAAAAAATACTTGATCCCCGTGATCCCGCGGGAATCACTCCCACTTTTTCCAAACCTCCGGCTGATATCCGACGGTGGCCTGTTTTCCGTTCCGGATCACCGGCATTGCGATCTTTTTAAACCGCGTCACAGGGAATCCGCAGTTGTTACAGATTCCTCCTGTCATAGGTTCACCGCATCTCGGACATTTTGTCATTATTCATTCCTCCTCCCGGAATCTAAGGCCCATTGTTTTCATTCAAAACAGCCATAATATCAAACTGATCATAAATGTTCCTGACAGCATCAGCACCGCGCTGAGGCGCCATCGCCCGCCCTTGTTAAATCCGTAAAAATCCTCCCATCGTTTTCCCTCAGGAGCAAGTACGACTTTATAAAGATATAAAACCGCATAAGCTGCTGCTGCGCACAGGATATTGGAAAGGACCGTCAAATACCGCATCACGATCCGGATCTGATATCCGACCGGCTCCTGTTCTTATTCATTGCTCTACAAGCTGGATCTGATACCCGTCGGGATCATTGACGAATCTGAATTTTATTCCCGGGAAAGGTTCAATAACGGGTGTCGGCGTATATCCCTCGGATAAAAGTTTCTCTCCAAGTGCCTCAATATCTGCAAAAGGCAGCCCGATGCTGATCCCCTGCCCGGGATCTTCAGATGCGCCCCTGCTGATCAGCTCCAGCCTGGCACCGTCCTCTTCTCCCAGCATTACGATCTCCGCCCCGTCCTGAGGAGCGGTAAAACGCTCACCGATCGGCATACCAAGAATGCCGTTATAAAACGCCAGACTCTTTTCCATATCGTTTACCTGAAATGTCGCCCAAAGTATTCCCATAATATTCTCCTTATCCGACAGTATTCAGCACTGCCTGGTTTTCAAACATCTATTACTTCCGGTCCATCCGGCAGACAAATATTCTGCGCTCCAGCTAAATTGTAACAGAAAATACAGCCCGATAAAATCATCTTATCTGAAAAAATTGACGAATGTCATCATGAACTGTATCCGATGGACCCTCTTATAAAAAAAAATGATCATATTGACGAATATCTGCGAAACGGCAATAATAGGAATGCCCTTTCCCAGAAAGGCAATCCTATGCACGCAGCGGGACGTGACTCTCTTCCCGCCTACTGAAATGACAAACAAGAATGATAAAAACCTTGAACCGAACCCCGCCGCCTCCAACCTGAAATGGACCGTAATGGCGGTCCTTATGCTTGCTTATTTTGCCGGGAATTATATGCAGTACCAGCTCTCTCCGATCTCGCAGGAGATCATGGAAAGCTATTCCATCACCTCCGCAATGTTCTCGAAGGTGTTTTCCGCACCTATGATCCCCGCCGTTTTGTTTTCCCTGGTATCAGGCATCCTGACTGACCGTATCGGCGCAAAACCGGTAATCGGCGTCAGTCTGATCATCACGGCGGCCGGCAGCATCCTCCGCTTTTTCAGCACGACCTATTCTGTGCTGTTCCTTTCAATGGCCCTGATCGGTGTATCTGCGGCTGTCATGAACGCGAATGGCGTGAAGGTTTTAAGCGGAAGCGTTCCAAAGGAAAAGATCGGTTTCTTCACCGGGATCGTCCTGACGAGCTCCACCATAGCCATGACTCTGGGCACCGGCACGACCTCGCTGTTTCCGTCCCTGAGATCGGTCTATCTGATCGCCGTTGTCCTGGGCATTGCGGCCGCAGTCCTCTGGTTTATTTTTGCCAAGAATACTGTCCCGGTTCCAAAGAGCCTTTCCGGTACTTCCGTACCTGCTTCCCTGAAGGAAGCTGCCCGGCACCCTTCCGTATGGCTGGCCGGCATATCCCTTTTCTTTGTCATGGCCTGCCTGATCGGCATCAGTTCATTCATGCCGCTGGCGCTGGCAGACAGAGGTATGGACACAGTCACAGCCGGCTCCTACACGGCTGTCTTCACAGCAGGAAACCTGGTGGGTTCCTTTGTGTCTCCTGCCATTGATCAGATCTGGCGGCATACAAAAGCGCAGACCCTGATCCTTCTGCTTACGGTCGGCCTCGGAACCGCTTTCGCCTGGTGCATACCTTCCGGCTTCTTCCTGTTTCTCGTACTGCTGCTGGCCGGCATCGGCGTGGGCGGGAACATGCCGCTTCTAATGTCCATGCCGCTGCGCTCCGGTGAATTCACGCCGGAAAATGCGGGCATCGCAGGAGGGATCACCAGTACCCTGCAGCTGCTTGGTGCCATCTTACTTCCCTCATATATCATTGCCCCCATCGCGGGAGATGACCTGCCGCTGTTTTTCATCATCACGGGCAGCCTGATCGCCATCCCGTTTGTTATTGATCTGATCGCTTTTTTCCGGATCAGCCAGGCAAAAAAGCAATAAGCAGACCGTTAAAAGCGTAATGAAATAAATCAGGAATTTCTGACCTATGGCCAGCTTCCCGGAATATTAAAAAGAGGTCTGCCCATTGATGGCAGACCTGCTCAACGAAATGGTTCTTGCTCCAGCCCTCTTAATTCAATTCCCTTCTGCTTCCTTTGAGATCATATCCGCAAGTTCCCGCAGTTTGCTTTCAAAATAATCCGACGGTATCAACGCAATGCCTACTTCATCGCTTGCAACGATTAGCCGGTCTCCGCCATTTATTCCCAGATGGTCACGCGCAGGCTTTGGGATAACGATCTGACCTCTGTCACCTAATGTGACAACGCCCCAGATGTTCTTTCCCGGCGGTGCGGGAGGAAGCATCCCAATACCATCTACATTTTCTGTTTTTATAAGGCCGTCGATCGTTATGCCATAGACCTGAGCCAGCAGCGAAGCTTTTTCAATATCCGGGATCGTCATCCCGTTTTCCCACTTTGCATAGGCCTGCCGGGAAATACCGATCTTCTCCGCGACCTGCTCCTGCGAATATCCGTTCAGTTTTCTAAGCATTATCAGATTTTCCTTCAGCATACCGGTCTCCTCCCTGAAAGCACTTTCATATTCCCGCCTTAATGACGCCTTGCGGTTCGTCATATTTTATTTTACCTTATTTACAGATCGATAATTTCAAAATTTACACAGGCTTTTCTATACGACAGCGCGGTCATAAGAAAATAGAGTATCGCTCCGGCCAGGAGCAGCGTTATCTGCAGAATGATGTGATCAGATCCGAACGCATTCAATGCCTGCATTCCCGGAAAATGATGCGCTGCCTCGAACGCGCCGATCGACAGGAAAGCCGCAATAGTATAGATTATAAAAGGCTTCCCAAGATTATAAGCAGTTCTGAAATATCCGCCAAGAAAGATCACATTAAACAACCCAAAGATAAATAATGCCGCTCCCAGGAAAAACGGATTCGCATTCATCAGGGCATTTGCCCGGTAAGCAACAGCATCTGCCATGATCGTCATGCGAAGAACTGTCAGGATCGCCATCAGCGCAAAACCGCCAAGCTCGATCAGCATGACGAACTCATATTTTCCTTTTACGACATCTCGCTTCGCCACTGGAAGCAACGCGGAATAAACGATATCGTTTGCTTCCCTGGCGCTTAAAAAGCTCTGATAGATCCCCAGCGTAATGAAAAACACGCCGCAGAGGATCGGATAACCCGGCAGCAGCGTCATTGCACCGAACCCGATGAACAGATACGTCAGGATCAGTGCGCTCAGGCGCATCTCTTTTTTTAACATTGCATTCATGACAGCGCCTCCCTCTCCAGCCTCAAAAAGACTTCTTCCAGAGATTCTTCCGGTCTCCCAAATGTCTGAAGGAAGTCTGTCCTGGACATATCTGCCCGGATCTCCCCGCGGCTGATATAAATGATATTGTCTGCGCATCGCTCCAGATCCGAAGTGATATGCGTCGAAAACAGAATTGTGACTCCGTGATCTTTTAAAATCTTAAACAGTTCAAGGAGTTCGTCCCGCGAAAAAGGATCCAGACCGCTGGTCGGTTCATCAAGGATCAGAATCTCAGCGCAGTGAGAAAGCGCCAGAAGCAGGTTGAATTTCACCTTCATTCCTTCCGACAGCTCGATCGGTTTCTTGTTTTCATCGATCCCGAAAAGTGACAGATATTTTCGATATGCCTCTTCATCCCATGCCGGGTAAAAGGTCTTTGTCACACTGACGATCTCCCGGATCGTCTTTCTCGGATACCAGCTGGCCGTTCCGGTGGAGTATCCGATCCGCTGCTTGATCTCCTTTTCATTCCCGATAAGGGGCATCCCGAAATATGATATTTCCCCGCTGTCCGTATGAACCAGGTTCAGCATGGACTTGATCGTCGTGGTCTTCCCCGCACCGTTCCGTCCGATAAAACCTGTAATTTTGCCGTCTTCCAGCGAAAAGGATATATTCTTCAGCCGGAATGCCGGATAGGTCTTGCAAACATTTTTGAGTTCTACAATACTCATAGCCGCCTCCTGCGTGTGATTTCTATGAATATTGTAACATTTGGTTGCCAGACATACAACCAACTGAAGATAACATGTCATGTATCTGTTGGTTGCATCACCTGCAATCAGCTGAAGATATCAGGTCATGTATCTGTTGGCTGAATCACCTGCAGCCAGCTGAAGATATCAGGTCATGTATTTATTAACTGCCATTTTTCAATTTGTTGATAACTAAGATAGGCTTTTTCTCACCGTTATCTCACAATAAATACTTGTTAAAAAGCCGCTCGAGATATGACGAACTCAAAGGAGAGGCTGCCGTTTCAAATACATAAAGCAGATCTTCCCCAAACCAGAGCCCGTTCTTTGCGTAAGCCTGGATTTTTTTAAGATTCCTGCTGCAATATTCTTCGTCATCCATCATTCCGAAATGCTCTAAATAGATCGTCTTTCGCTTTTTCAGATCGAGAATTGTAAAATCCGGATAAACGACACCATAGCCATTTAACATTAAAGGCACTTCAAAAACATATTGTATCGCGTGTCTTTGCAGCTTGTCCGCAATAATCTTTTCTGATTTCGATCGCACAGGCTCACCTTGCTCCGTTAAAATATCTCCTTTCAGCGGAAATGATATTGGATTGTTCTCTTTTTTCTTCTCCATTTCTGTTTTCCATTGTTTCGTAAATTCCTGATCAGATAATGAAACTGCTCTGATTTCCTTCATCTGCTCTTTGGAAAATGAATACGCAACATTTTCCAGTAATTCCGGCTCAAAGCCTTCAATAAACGCTCTAAGGATCTTGTTATTATCTGCTAATCTGCGCAATAGTTTTGTATCGTACTTTTTTTGCAGAAGATCATGGATCATCTGTCTGTCTTTTATTCCAAGATAACGATTCTTTATTATTTTACCATCTGAATAGTAGTATTGCGGATACTTCCCTTTACAGGTTTTTACCAGAATACTTCCCTCTGGTGCATTCGCCACCTTTTTCTCCAGCCTTTTCTGCATTCGAGTCCAGTCTTCTTCTTGCTGTTCCAATACACCGATTATCTTTTTGAGTTCATATGTCGTTGCCAAATAATTACATTTCTCCTTTACTGATCGATTCATTCTGTTGCAGTGGCAAATTCATAAGTTCAACGGTAAAATTTCAAGCACACGGCTCGGACGTTACCTCTTCTTTCTTGCTTAATCTTGTTTTAGTGGTAAATTCCAGAACCTTCGGCTCAGGCGTTACCTCTTCTTTCTCGCCTATTCTTGTTTTAGTGGTAAATTCCAGAA
>CADBMM010000138.1 GCA_902795795.1 uncultured Lachnospiraceae bacterium
AAAGCCGGTTTCATGAATCACAGAAAGGAAGTAGAGTTCGCGGAAAAGGCCATAAAGGATTATGACGTCCGTCCTCCTATGAGAAAGCTTCCGGTAAGCAACCTGTCCGGCGGAAACCAGCAGAAGGTCGTCCTTGGCCGCTGGCTTTCAAGAGATCTTAAGGTACTTATGCTTGACGAACCTACTGCCGGCGTTGATGTAGGTGTAAAGAGCGATCTTTACAAATACATCTGGGAACTGGCTGCGAAGGGTGCGATAGTTATAATGGTATCTTCGGACCTTGCCGAGCTTACCTATGTTTCAGACAGGATCCTGGTCATGCACAACGGCAGATTTTTCCAGGAATTTACACACGACAACGTAACGCAGGAGGCTATACTTCTCGCATCCTCCGGTGAAAAAACGCAGGAGGGCAGACTGTTATGAGTAAAGCAAGATCATTTTTATCAAATGCATGGGGACAGCGTGCCCTTATCATTGCCATAATCTGCGTGATCATGGCGATATTCGCTCCGAGATTCTTCCTTCCGGAAAATTTCAAGAGCATTCTGATCTCCGTCAGCCTTTACGGAGTCATGGCCTGCGGTATGCTGGTGGTCATCCTCGTAGGCGGTATCGACCTTTGCGTCGGATCTACGGCAGCAATGTCTGCCTGCATCTGCATGAAGATCCTTGTTGACGGAGGGAATACCACACAGGCAATGATCCTCGGCGTTTTAGCCGGCCTTGGAATCGCTATTGCTCTCGGAATAGGGCACGGGCTTTTGATAGCCTATCTTGGGCTGCCAGCCTTCGTTGTTACCTTCGCGACCCAATATGCAATATACGGCGCGATGCTCATTTTCACCGATACATTCATATACACAAAGCGTACCGATGATGCGTTTTATCAAATCGCTAACGGCAGGATCCTGGGACTTCCCATGACGATCATCTGGCTGATCATAGCTGTAGCCATTACAGCGATCCTTCTCGGAGCTACAAAATTCGGCAGAAGATGCTATCTGGTCGGCGGAAACCGCAAGGCTGCAGAGCTTCTGGGAATCAGCGGAAAAAAATATTCCATGCTTTCTTATATGTTCTGCTCATTCACTGCCGGACTGACAGGTATAATCCTCGCATCCCTTAACATGCAGGCTTTCTCTTCGACAGCCAGAGGTTATGAAGGAAAAGTCCTTATGGCCATGGTCGTCGGCGGCATCAACCTGATGGGCGGAGAAGGCGGAGTGCCAGGAGCGGTATTCGGCGCGCTTTTCGTAGGTATCATTAATAACGCGCTTATCCTTCTCAATATTTCCACGGATTATCAGGATTTCGTACAGGGCGTCGTTATTATCGCATTTGTAGCGCTCAACGTATTTACACAGAGGAAGCTGGCCGGAACGGCAGGTAAGCGAAGTCCGGGGAAAAAGAAGCAGTAAAAAACAGCAGCTATAAGAGAGGACATGAATTATGAATGGATTGAAATATCCGCATTTATTTGAACCTATAAGGATCGGAAAACAGTATTTCAGGAACCGTCTGTTCGCGGCTCCTACAGGCTGGATAGATCTTGATAAAGAAGGCATGTATCCCAAAGATGCCGCATTATATTACGCCAGAAAGGCTATGGGCGGAGCAGCAGCGGTAACGCTCGGCGAAAACAACGTGGACTATGATTACGGCACAGGCTTTGGTTATGCCGTAAGGCTTGACAATATGTATTCCGAAGGCCCGTATTCACTTCACGGCCTTTCACGTGTTGTAGAAGAGGTCACAAGATACGGTGCGGTATGTTCGGCAGAGCTTATCCACGCCGGAATGTACGGCAACCGCTACCGCTATCCGGACGGAAAGGCTTACGGCCCTGTAGGGGGCGTGGATGTTGACGGCAGAGAATATTTTGAAATGCCGGAAGAGATCATCGAGCGGACAATAAAGAAATTTGCTTCAGGCGCTGCCTATCTTAAATCCTTAGGCTGCGGAATGGTAATGGTACATGCCGGACATGGCTGGCTGCTGCATCAGTTCATGTCACCGAAGATCAATACGAGAAAAGATAAATGGGGCGGCCCGGATATCGAGAACCGTACAAGGCTTACTGTTGCCGTTCTTGATGCGGTTAGAAAAGCCGTAGGGCCGGGATTCCCGATAGAATGCCGTATCTCAGGCTCGGAATGCTATGACGGCGGTTACGATATCGAAACAGGTCTCGCAATAGCTGATATTATCAAGGATCATTGCGATATAATCCATGTTTCGGCCGGAAGCCATGAGGTCGAAGAAGTCTTTACGGTAACTCATCCGAGCATGTTCAGAGAACCGGGCTGCAATGTGCAGTTTGCCGAAGCTATAAAGAAACAGGTCGGAAAGGATCATTTCGTAGCCACACTTGGCGGCCTGTGCGAGCCGGAGCAGATGGAAGAGATCATAGCTTCAGGAAAGGCCGATATCGTAGAAGCAGCCAGGGCCATACTGGCAGACCCGGATCTTCCGCTTAAGGCACGTGCCGGACGTGAGGATGAAATTAACAAATGCATGCGCTGTCTTGCGTGCTTCTCTAACCTTATAAGCACCGGCCATTTCAGATGCTCTATTAATCCCGAGACCGGACGTGAAGGTGAACGTTTTGCACTTCCGCCTGCAAAGAAAAAGAAAGTCCTTGTAGCAGGGGGCGGAATCGCGGGAATGCAGGCAGCGATAACCTGCGCAAAGCGAGGTCATGATGTGGTTCTTCTGGAGAAGAGTCCGGCGCTTGGCGGAGCACTGAGATGCGAAGAAAACGTTCCGTTCAAGACCAGACTGAAAGATTATCTTGACGCGCAGGCTAAAAAGGTCGTTGAACTTGGAGTAGATGTGCGTCTCAATACGGCTGCTACGCCCGAAGAAGCAGAAAAGATAGCTCCCGATGTTATTATTTCTGCGCTTGGAGCGTCGCCGGTCAAGATCCCGCTTCCCGGTATTGACGGAAGCAATGTATTTTCAGCAGAACACATATATGTCCATCCGGAGGATGCGGGAAAGAACATTGTTATCCTTGGCGCAGGACTTGTCGGTATGGAGCTTGCTGTATATCTTGGGATGCTTGGTCATAAGATCAGGATCATAGAGATGCTCGATCACGTGAGCCATGGCGGAAACTTCCAGCATATGAAGGGCCTGCAGGCCGAACTCGATAAATACGGCGTGGAAATAAACCTGAGCACCAGGGCATGCTCGATAGATGAAAAGGGAGTAACTGCCGAAAAGGACGGCAAAGAGCAGAGATTCGATTGCGATACCGTAATTTATGCAGTTGGACAAAGCCCGCGGACCGCTGAGACATATGCACTGGCCGCATGTGCTCCGGAATTCTATCCTATAGGCGACAGTATAGCTCCAAAGAACATAATGAACGCCACAAGTCAGGCGTACAAGATCGCCAATGTGATCGGAACGATATAAAATACATATATAAAGGATCATATGATGAAAAAAGCAGATGCAAGTGGTATTTCCTTAAAAGAAATGGAAATGTTTCTTACAGTTGCAAGACATAAGAGCTTTTCTGATGCCGCAAATTCGCTTTTTATTAACCAATCGGTCGTAAGCCGGATGGTCAGCGGAATGGAACAGGCTCTGGGAGTTGAACTCTTTATCAGAAAGCGACACGGGGTAGAACTTACAAGCCCCGGAAAAACCGCTTTCCGTGAATTCTCTTCGTATGTTTCTGAATACAAAAATCTTATAGCGAGGATAAAAGCGAGTGAGAATGTAACTGACGATACGATCGTTATAGGAGTTCTCGAGATAAACGATACGGAAAATGTCGTAAGGGATATAGTAAAATACTATATGAGCACTCATCCGGGAGCAAATATCCAGATCTGTAATTACGGTATGCGTGATCTTATGGATCATCTCATGTGCGATATCTTAAGCTGCATTTTCACGCTGAGGCTGGGGATAGGCTGCATTCCGAATGTGTACGTGGATAATGTAGTAATGCTCAGATCATATTTCTGTGTTAATTCGAAACATAAGGGAATAAGCGAAAAAGGATTCGATCCGAGATCGCTGGACGGGGAGGTCATGTACCTCACATCGGTAGTGGATTTTGTAAATCCCGAGGACCGGGCGCTGGGTATCTGCAGACGATACGGTTTCAAGCCATCAAGGATACAGTATGTGCCTAACCGTGCTGAAACACAGCTGGCAGTAAAAAACGGACTTGGTTTTTCTATAGACGGTAACACTTTTAAGGACAGGTATCCCAATGCCATTTCTGTTTTTCCGATAGAAAATGTCCGCGAAGAACAGCATGTCGTTGCACTGCATAAAGATACGCTTACACATCAGCCTACGCTTGATTTTATAAAATGGATCAAGGAATGCCGGTTTAAGGAAGGTGATCCCAGACTTAAGTGGGATACTGTAAAAAGTATGAACCAGGATGCGTAAAACTGATATTCAGCATTTTCATGATCATAAAAGGCGTGTGTTATCTGCAGCTTTCAGCAGAAACTATTTATTGGAGATAAATAATGTACTTTAACAAAACAAAATACCCACATGTATTCGAACCGATAACGATCGGAAAAACTGTATTCAAGAACAGGATATTCGGCGCACCTACAGGTTATATTGATGTAGATAAAGAAGGTTCATACCTGGGCGATGCAGTATCCTACTATGAGCGCAAGGCCATGGGCGGAGCTGCTTCAGTTACCCTTGGGGAGATGAACATATCGAACGTCGGAGCAGGGAATGGATACTGTGTCAAGCTTGATAACGAATACAGCGGGCAGCAGTTCAACAGCCATTCGATCAGGAAGATCGCAGAGGCGGTGAGCAGATACGGAGCTGTGTGCTCGGGAGAACTTGTCCATGCCGGTATGTTTGCCGGAAGATGGCAGGATCCGCCGATACAGGCTTACGGTCCGGTGGAAACAGATTGTGGCGATGGACGCCATGTTCTGGAGATGCCGGAGGAAATGATCTGGGATATAGTAAATGACTTTGCACATGGTGCGAAAGTGCTTAAAGAATGCGGCTTCGGAATGGTCCTTGTACACGCCGGACATGGCTGGCTGCTGCATCAGTTCCTTTCCCCGAAGATCAATACAAGAACTGATAAATGGGGAGGAACCTCTCCTGAAAACCGCGCAAGGTTTACAGTAGAAGTGCTGAAAGCTATCCGTAAGGAAGTAGGACCGGGATTCCCGATAGAAGTCAGGATCTCAGGGTCTGAAGCATACGAGGGTGGATTCGGAATAGAGGATGGTATTGAGGCTGCAAAACAGCTCGACGGATACGCGGATATTATTCATGTCTCTGCAGGCAGCCATGAGGTCGAAGAAGTCTTTACCATTACCCATCCGATAATGTTCAATGAATCGGGATGCAACGTTAAGTATGCAGCCGAGATTAAAAAGCATGTAAAAAAGTCGCTCGTCGCAACAATAGGAGCAATAGATTCGCCTGAACTTATGGAAGATATCCTTGCTTCCGGTAAAGCCGATATCGTAGAAATTGCAAGAGGCCTGATAGCTGATCCTGATATGCCGATGAAGATCATGACAGGCAGGGAGGCAGATGTGCGCAAGTGCATGCGCTGCCTTGCATGTTTTTCAAATGTGGTAAGGACCGGATCTTTCAGATGCGCAGTTAATCCGGAGATCGGACATGAATATGAAGCAAAATTCAACAGGTATGCAGATGTCAGGAAAAAAGTACTTGTAGCAGGAGGCGGAGCAGGCGGTATGCAGGCTGCGATAACCTGTGCAAAACGCGGACATGAAGTCATTCTTGCTGAAAAGAATGGCAGACTTGGCGGCGTACTGCTTTGCGAAGAAGAAGTGCCTTTTAAACATCTGGTAAAAAGATACCTTGAACAGCAGGCTGAAACTGTCGAAAAGCTGGGCGTTAAGATAATGCTCAATACAGAAGCGACGCCTGAACTTGCGAAAGAGCTCGGAGCAGATGTTATTATAGCCGCTTTGGGCGCTGCACCGAAAAGGCCGGAGATACCAGGGGCAGACCGATCCAATGTTTATGCAGCTGAAGATGCCTATAAGATCCCTGATAAGCTTGGACAAAAGATAGTAGTTATGGGATCAGGACTTGTTGGCCTTGAATTTGCAGTCTATATGGGCATGCTTGGAAAAGACGTGACTGTAGTACACAGGAGCGGAAAACTGAATGACGGCGGGAATTTCCAGTATATGAAGGGGCTTAAAGTCCAGCTGGATAAGTATGTTAAAGAGATCTGCCATGAGACAACGCCGGAAAGTATAGATGAGACCGGCCTTAACTGCAGGACAAAGGACGGAGATCCTGTACACATTGATGCGGATTCTGTAGTTTATGCTACGGGAATGATCCCAAGAACAAAAGAAACCTTTGAGCTTGCAGCCTGCGGCGTAGAATTCTACCCGGTAGGAGACTGCCTCGGCGCAAAGGATATAATGAACGCTACGAGCATGGCTTATGCGGCCGCGAACGCAGCCGGAAGGTTCTGAATAAAATAATTGCTGCTGCATTATGCAGCAGCAATTATTTTATTCCTGCTTTTCTTCGCGGGTCAGTTCACGGGCCCATTTGAAGCGGTTGCATTTTATGGCATTGGGGATGCATTTGAGGACCTGGTCACTCTTCAGCATTATAAACACCCATATAGGCGGGAGCTTGAATACGAAAGCGCAGAGCGCGCTGCCAGGGAGGACCCAGAGCCAGTTAAAGAGGTTCTCGACTATGGCAGGGAATTTGGTGTCTCCGCCGCCGGCAATGATACCGCTGGCAACAGGATATTCGTAACAGCTTCCTATATTCGTGAAGATCAGTACTGTAAGGAATTGCCAGGTAAGAGTCTGGGCTTCAGGTGAAAGAGTATCCGAGTAAATGCCGACGATAGGTCCGCGCAGCAAAAAAGTCAGAAGCCCGGATATTACGCCTATGATTATATATATGATCTGCAGAGTTATTGCCATGCTTTTTATGCGCGTAAGACCGTTCCTTCCGATCTCCTCTGACATGACGACATTGGTGGCGCTGGTGCAGGCCATGCCTACGACAGTCAGCACACCGAAAGCGATAGAGCAAATGCTGTTTGCGGCGATGGCAGGGGCTGTAAGATGGCCCAGGATCACGGTCTGAACAGCCTGGGCGATGCCCCAGAAGAATCCGCTAATAAGCAATGGAAACGCCACATGAATGTAATCCTTTAAGTAGGACATGTCCATGCTTATGATGTCGCTGAATTTCATCTGCAGTTTTTTGTCTATTTTAAGAACGTATACGAAGATTATTACAAGCTCTACTGTTCGGCTTACGACCGTGGCTATCGCTGCGCCCTGAACGCCCAGCTCCGGAGCGCCAAAGCGCCCGTAGATAAGGATGCTGTTCAATACGAAATTAATAGCAACAGTACTCAGCGACATTACAGTGCCTATGAAGACTGTACCGACGGCCTGAAGAGAGGACATAAGCGAGCTTGAAAGGGCGAATATCGGATAAGTAATGAACATGATATTCAGATATTTCACGCCTTCGGATATTATTGCTTCATCACTGGTGAATACTTTAAGCATTCCGGTCGGAGTCAGGATCGCGAAGATAAGGAAGATAAGCCCGACAGCAAGAGCTACCTTGATACCGAGGCTTATTATTTTTTTGATCGGAGAGGTCTGCTGTTTGCCCCAGTACTGACCGGCAAGTACGACGATTCCCATACCTGCACCGCCTGCGAGCATCTGAAGCATCATCTGATACTGATTGACCAGAGTGGCGCCTGAAAGAGCGGCTTCGGAATATGTGCCGAGCATAATATTATCAACCATGTTGACGGCCAGGGAAGCCAGCTGCTGGAGAGTTATAACTATAAGTATTGAAAAGAATGACTTATAGAACTGTTTATCTTTTAATATCATGACTTCACTCCTCTGCAAGTGATGTTATATATGAAAATGGGCTGTCGCACTATTTATATAATGATGCATAGGACTGTATATTCCTGAAAGAGACATTGCGGGTCCCGGTACTTCGCGATCGCAAGCGGAGCGATGCGGGAGCGTTAGTACCGCTGGGGAACCCGCACTAAGCGGAAGCGGTCTCTTGAAGGAATATACAGGATATGCATTAATAATGA
>CADBMM010000139.1 GCA_902795795.1 uncultured Lachnospiraceae bacterium
CATAGGTTTTTTGTGTTTTCTTCTGCTATTATAAACAAATACTCCGCCCGTATCAAGCGAAGTATTTGTATCAGATATACATATTTGACATAGCAATGCAATCAGGTGATATAATCATATATACGAATATATTGCGTATTAGCTATTAGAGATAGCCGTTCTATTCGCCAAAACCAGGACGGCTATTTCTTATGAATTAATTTCGGATTATTATTTTTATTAAGGATCCGATCCTCGAGAGTATGATGCCGGCGATAACGCCGATGATCACGCCGGTGACCAGGCCGGCAAGAATTAGAACAGGAAGATACCAAAGAAGCGGCAGCGCCGGGGTCACGGCGTACGCCACGATCATCTGCCCGATATTGTGAAAGGCACCGCCTGCGGCGCTTATTCCCACCAGCGCAAACTTGCCTGTACGTTTGAGCAATGCCATAACGATAAGACTCAATACGGCGCCTGCCAGACCATAAGCCATACTGAACAGGTTACCGAAAAGAAAGCCCGTCACCAGCACCCTGACAAGTGAAACGGTCAGCGCTCCCGGAAATCCATATGTATACAAAACGATCAGAATGACAAAATTTGAAAGCCCCAGCTTGATGCCCGGGATCCCGAAATTAAACGGTATCAGGAACTCAATGTATCCGCAGAGGATCGCCGCCGCGGCAAGGAGTCCTAAATATGCGGTTTTTTTTGCGGCTGATGCCGAATTCCTGGTCATACTTTACTCTTCAGCCTTCATTTTAATATACTTTCAGTCACATCTGAACTCGGACTTTTCAATGCCGATCAACCAGTCCTTTTGACTTATTGCGGGGCTCTAAGCTCCCAGTTTGTATTCTAACCCACGACAACGTCCGGCGCATCATCCTGCACTTCATTTCCTGTTATTTTCAGAACTACCCGGTTTGGCAGGCACACTATACTCTGCCCCCGGCTGCTTATCGGTTTTGAATTTACGCACAGCTTATCAGGGCAGTCGGCCTCCGCCATATAGGCCTGCCCGTCTTTTATTACAATAATATTTTTATCTTCTATGGATATTTCCCGATCCTCATTTAAGGAATAGATCCCGATCACACTGCTGCCGGAGGTCACTTCCAGCATGGCTTCACCGCTGCCGGAAGCTGAACGTAAGAATATCACCAGCATCAGAACCGCCAAAGCTGCGATGCCGGCGATCAGAAACAGATCGTTTTTTCTGAATATACCAGGAGTTTTATTCAATCCATTCATATTTGCTTTCGTGGTCGCTCATACTATTTACGCCATATTTTAATCATGATCGACCCACTCATATTTATTATCACGGTCGATCAGGCATACCTTCACCGGAAAAGCCTGCTCATTTAAGAATTCTTCTGCTTCTTCTTTTCCTAAAAGCACGCAGACAGTTGAAAGGATATCGCAGAGCGTGTCATCCGTGCCCTCGTCTCCGATCACCGCTGCCATGTTAAGATCCGTCTGCACCGGGTATCCGTCTGCCGGATCCAGAATATGATGATAAAGGACGCCGTCCCTTTCAAAATATCTTTCATAAATGCCGGACGAAATGACGCACTGATTTCTGACTTCGACCACATCCAGCAGCTCGCCGCTCGCTGCAAACGGCAGCTGCAGTCCGACCTTCCATTTGCTGCCGTTTGGCTTTGCGCCGACCGTGCTTATATTCCTGCCAAGGTCGATCAGTGCAGATTCGCAGCCTTCCTGCGTCAGAAATTCTTTTATTTTCTGTGAAACATAGCCCTTCGCCGCCGAGCCCAGATCTATCATCGTATCCGGTGAATCGAAGGTCAATGTGTTGCCTTCCAGATGGACTTTTTCGTATCCAACGGCTTCAAGAGCATTCTTTATATCGTCATCTTCCGGGATAAGATCCACATCTCCATGGAAATCCCAAAGTTCGTACACCGGATAAACAGTTATATCGTAAACTCCGTCTGTCGCCTCACAGAGTTCGAGTGAAAGCTTAAGACATGCTGCCAGGTCATCGGATATTTCAACTGTCTGTTCTGTTCTGTGGTTTATTTTGTACAGCTCGCTTGTCTCCCGCTGCGCTGAGAATGTATCTTCCATTTTCGCGCAAAGCGCGGCACATTCCTCCGCCAGCTCATGCGCTCTGCCGCCATATATCCTTACTGCGGTAACGGTATCGAAAAAGAAGCCCTGCATGACCGACTCTTCATCGCCCGAATCCTCGATGATCACATTCGCATAGCCATAATCCGCTTCTTCCGCAGCAGCCATCACCGTAATAGAAAAAAGATCACTCGCGCCGTCCTGCGAAGAAATGCCGGCGCTTATGCCAGATAAAGCCACGCTGATCGAAGCAGTGACAGCAAAAACCGAAACTTTTATAAGACACTCACTAATCTTTCTTCTCACTTTAAACAATCCCCGTTTTAGATTAGAATACTGCCTGCCACTCTCCGCGAAAAAACGAATCGTGAGGAACATTGGAGCGGGCGCTAGCTTCACGAATTCCTTGCCCGCGCCGTATGCGCCGCTGCTTCTTTGGCGCTCAACTCACTAAATGCTCTCGTTCTCAGGCGCGGGCAAATGGAACTGAAGTGAAGCGACGCAGGAGCGACACCGTTCCGAACGATCGTTTTTCGCGGAACGGTCATCAGTATTCTGACGCTACACCCCTCCTAACGATCATTTTTTCGCGGATACGGTCACCAGTATTCTGACATAACACCATATGCGCTCTGCAGTAACCCTTACGCCGTTACCGTATTTACAAGCAGCTCCTCATACTGACGCGTATAAAGACTGTAATAATATCCTTTCCGCCGCATAAGCTCCGTATGCGTGCCCCGCTCGATTATCTTTCCGTCCTTAACTACAAGTATGACATCAGCATTCGTAATAGTCGAAAGCCTGTGCGCTATAACAAACGAAGTCCTGCCCTCTATGACAGTAGCTATGGCGTTCTGTATAGCCTTTTCAGTCAAAGTATCCACCGAAGCCGTGGCCTCATCCAGGATCAGAAGTCTGGGATCCGCCAGGATCGCCCTTGCAAACGAAAGCAGCTGCTTTTCACCGGTCGAGAACATATCTCCGCCCTCTCCGACCTCGCTGTCCAGACCCTTTTCGGTCTTTTCCAGAACGAAATCAGCCGATACCATTTTAAGCGCAGCCATGATCTCCTCATCCGTAGCATCCGGCTTGCCGTAACGCAGGTTATCTCTTATCGTCCCGCTGAAAAGATGCGGAGTCTGCAGAACATATCCGATATTTGAATGCAGCCAGAGCTGCGAACGATCCCTGGCATCCTTACCGTCGATAAGTATGCACCCGTCCGTAGGCTCAAAGAAACGGCAGACAAGGTTGACAAGTGTGGATTTGCCCGCGCCGGTCTCACCGACTATCGCCACGTTCGTCCC
>CADBMM010000140.1 GCA_902795795.1 uncultured Lachnospiraceae bacterium
CCCCGCATCGATCCTGAACTTGGCGTGCAGGGGCTGGCGCTCGCCCCTCTGGAAGATACGAACTTCGTGCCTGATTGTATCGTCATCTACTGCGACCAGGCGCAGGCCAGACAGCTGATGATGGGCGGACAGTTCGCCACGGGAGAACCGGTGACCGCATCTTTTGACGTGGTCGGCTCATGCATCCAGGCCATCGTACCGGTGCTTAACGGCGAAAAAGACTATAACTTTACCGTTCCGGACGACGGCGAGTTCGAACGTGCGCTTACACTGGATGACGAATTTTATTTCACAGTCTCGTCACGAAAGACCGATGAACTGATGGAGGCTGTCCGCTGGTTTAAAAAGATCGGTTTCTGCCATTCGAAGCTTGCCATGCACATGGAGCTGGAATATCCTCGTCCGCAGTTCTATGACGACGCAATGCGCGACTGGGGCCTTAAGACCGGCCCTCTGTGGGATATGAAAAGGGGCTGACACACTGTGTCAGCCCTTTGATTTAAGCAATCTTTTATCAGCGAATTACTTCAGCGGAAACATCTCCGCGCTCATCTTATCGATATACTTGCTTGTAGCTTCATAAACGCCCGGGAAAGTACTCATCGGCAGACCCTGTGATGCGCAGGGGATGTAGCCTTTGCCGAATTTTCCGTATTTTTCACAGGCTTCGCGCACTCTCTGCTCTACGACCTGTTCATTCCAGTCCGGATAGTCGATAGTCGCACTGTCGATACCGCCCATGAAAGTGATCTGATCGCCGTACTCCGGAATAAGCTCTTCAATATTATTAGTACGCATTACGCCCTGCCAGATGTCGATGCCCATTTCGATCATGTAGGGTACCAGAGTCTTTGCGTAAGAATCTGAGTGATGCATAATGAGCTGGACACCATGATCCTTATAATATCCGTACAGCTTCTTATAATGCGGCAGATAGAATTCCTTGAACATATCGGGAGCCAGGAAAGTGGATATCTGTGAGCCCCAGTCATCATGATGGAAAAATGCATCGGGTTTGATATACTTGCATGCCAGCTCAGCATAGGAAAGCTCGAACTCGGTAATATACTCGATAAGCTCGTGCATCTCATCCGGATACTCATAGAAAGCGACCAGGCAGTTCTGCATATTCATAAGATAATGGCACTGCTCGAAAAGGCCGGGAGCATAGAACAGTGTCGCAAATGTCTCCTTGCGGTCTACCTCTTCCGCCATCTTTATAAAGGGCAGCCACTCTTCTTCAGAGAAGTCCAGACGCGGTGCCTTCACCTGGCTCTTCCAGTCTTCCATATCCTTAAGGACCAGATGCTTATCATCGTGAAGCGGGAAAGCGCCTGGCGTGCCTAAAGGCCAGGATTTTGTTACGCCCCAGGCGTCTGTAACCGGCTCGCCGCCGTACTCAGGCATAGGGCTCTGGACCGTAACAGGCGTTGCATAAAGAATGGAAAACGCTTCATACTGATTTACAAAACGGTCGGGATGTCCGTTTGATCCTTTAAGTGTTTCCACCAGATTTTCTCGTTTGGTAAGCATAGCTGTCCTCCTTTTTTCAACTAGACTTTTATGATCTTTGCCGCTTTCTGCAGACAGTTCTTCTCTGCCTCGGCAATGCAGAGAGCTGCATAAACAATTCGAAATTTTCAGATTATATTATACTTCAGAGCACTTTGACTGTCCATACTCCAACCCAAAAAGTCCGTCACTGCCGGCCTTTGGAAGAAGAATAAGAACCATCAATAGACTCTTCCCAGATTTCTCGCTGCAAAGAATCCCTGGCTGGTGGCCTGCTGTATGTTCTTCGGCATGACGCAGTCACCGATCATGTAAAATTCATCGACCGCCTCGCGAAGAGACAGGACTTCTTCTGTTTTCGGCGCATAACCAACGGCGTATGCAACAGTATCAGCCGGGAAAAGAGTTCCCTCATCTGCCGCAAGCGATTCATAATCCGGCATACCGAAACGCTCTTTTCGCTGCGGTGCATCGATCGCACAATGTACACCGAATACGCCCTGATCCGTTATCTCAAGGACCCTGGTAGATGTTGATATTTTCACCCCATAACGCTTAAATTCACTGGAGATCGCCAGCCCCTGCAGATTGTTGCCGCCATCGCTCAGATATGGCAGCATCTCCAGGATCGTAACTTCCCTGCCGTTCATGGCACAGAATACGGCCAGTTCCATTCCTACCAGGCCTCCCCCGATGATAACCACTCTTTTCCCCGCTTCTTCCAGATGTGTGTACAGATACTCTGCACTGTAAACATTTGGCCGGTCCCAGCCTTTTAAGAACCGCGGGATAACAGGCTCTGCCCCGATCGATGCGATAACTGCATCCGGAGCTATTTCTTTTATCATCTCCGCCGTGACCTTTGTATTCGTACGGACGTCTACGCCCAGTTTCTGCAGCTTTGCCGCCTGATATCCGATAAAGTTTTTCACGCCAAACTTGAACGGTACCTTTTCCTCACAGAGCAGGCCGCCGCCCAGTCTGTCATTTTTCTCGCAAAGAATGACGGTATGTCCTCTTTCAGCCGCTGTTACCGCTGCCTGCATTCCTCCCATGCCGCCGCCGATGACCAGAAGTTTTTTCTTTACTACAGGAGGCTTATCATGCTTCATCTCATGTTCGTTTCCGACGATCGGATTGATCGCGCAGCGATAGTTCTGCCGATGCATATGGTGGGAATAGCAGGTCAGGCAGCGCATGCAGCGATTGATCTCGTCCTCGTGTCCCAGCATGGCCTTTAACGGCAGATCCGGATCCGCAAGCAGACCACGGGCCACTTCCACGATATCCGCCTTGCCGGTGCGGATGATCTCTTCCATAAGATCCACATCCGAAAGAGCCCCTACAGTAGCTACCGGAGTGGTTACATGCTTTTTGATCTCAGCTGCGTATTTGACGTTCACGCCGTCAGGCAGGAACATGCTCGGACTCATGATCGTGATCGCCTCCGGAACTTCATGGCAGCTGGCCGAAACATGGATCAGATCGCAGTGCCCGTCCAGCTGCATGGCGATCTTTACTCCTTCATCAATATCATATCCGCCGTCGTAGCATTCAGATCCGCTGATACGGACCTCCAGCGTCGCGCCCGGGCAGCGTTTGCGGATCGCATCACATGCGGCGACCATTAAACGAGCCCTGTTTTCTATATCTTTTCCTCCCCACCTGTCTTTTCTCGTATTAAGTGCGGGAGAAAGGAACTGAGAGATCTGCCAGCCATGGCCGGCATGCAGGATTATCTTCTCAAATCCGCTTTTGACTGCATTCTCTGCTGTATCTGCATACTGCCGGATGCAGTCAAGTATCTGTTCTTCTGTCATCTGGTAATACGGGATCCCGGCTGCGGTCATTCCGTCCACCGGACCGTAAAGTTTACTGCCAAGCTCCGCGCTGTGATGCGAAGAATTCCCTCCATGGATCAGTTCAAGTCCCGGCACGGCTCCACCGCGTGCGATGGCTGACGACAGCTGTTCCATCGCCGGAACTGTTGCCGGCGAATAAGCCAGGAGCATACTCTTTAATGCTATCCCGTCCGCAGACACTGCTGCATTTCCCACACAGACAGAAGCCACTCCTCCAAGCGCTTTCCTCTCATAAAAGCTCGCTGCTTCATCTACCGGCTGCTCCTTATAGCCTGTCGGCGAGTAAAAAATACGATTCTTGTAAAGTCGTTTTCCAAGCTTTATTGGCTGGAAAAGATATGGATACTTCATACTGTTTACCTCACGATCTTCTTAAACTGACTCCTTGTAGGAGCAATGAACAGTCACAGGTATATAACAAAAATTTCTCCTGAAAAAGTATTTATCTGCCTGATGAATATTATATTTGTTTTCCAATAGATCATCAACCGGATACCTTGCTGCCGATATCGGTATTTTCAAAATCTTCGCAGTATTTTTCCGGATTTTTGAAAACAAATGTGCATTCTCCACTAAAAATATTGTATACTATTCCGGATTCTATTAAGAAAGGTCTCATCAAGGCAGTAAATATGGATAAAAGAGAACATTTAGGCAGTCGATTAGGATTTATAATGCTTTCCGCAGGATGTGCAATAGGCTGCGGCAATATCTGGAAATTTCCATGGATGTGCGGTCAAAACGGCGGCGGCGGATTCGTTCTTATCTACATAATATGTCTGATCATTCTCGGCCTTCCGGTTATGACGATGGAATTTTCAATCGGCCGCGCGGCTCAGGCAAGCCCCCTGTATATGTATCAGAAACTGGAGAAAAAAGGGCAGAAATGGCATATTCACGGATATGCTTCTCTTATCGGCAACCTTGCGCTGATGGCGTTTTACACTGTCGTTACCGGATGGATCATCTATTACTTCGTAAAATTCCTGACAGGACACAATGAGTCATTCGGCTTTGTCCCGATGATACAGGATCCGGCGGTAAACGTGACTTATATGGCTGTTACCGTCGCAGTTGCTTTTGTGATACTATGCTTCAATATTCAAAAGGGACTTGAGCGCATCACGAAATATCTGATGGCGGTACTTCTGATACTGATGATAGTCCTTGCGGTCAGAAGCATCATGCTTCCCGGCGCGGCGAAAGGTCTTGCGTTTTACCTGCTCCCTGATTTTTCAAAGATAACAGGCAAAGTGATCGTTGCCGCCATGAACCAGGCCTTCTTCACCCTGTCCATAGGCATCGGATCCATGGCCATCTTCGGCAGCTATATAAATAAAGACAGAAGCCTTATGGGCGAATCCGTCAATATCATTATTCTGGATACTATCGTAGCTATCGTTGCCGGACTGATCATCTTCCCGGCGTGCACGACCTATGGTCTGGAAGTTACTGCCGGTCCGAGCCTTCTTTTCGATACTATGGCTACTGTTTTCAATGACATGCCGGGCGGGCGTTTATGGGGAACGCTGTTCTTCCTTTTCATGGTCTTTGCCGCCCTCTCCACAGTACTGGCAGTCTGCGAAAATATACTCGCAATGATCCGTGAACTTACGGGCTGGGGCCGTGCAAAAGGAAGTCTGATCTGCGGCATCATGATCTTCTGTCTTGCGCTTACAACAGCTCTCGGTTACAGTGTCCTGCATTTCCAGCCATTCGCGGAAGGCACCGCATGGCTTGATTTCTGGGATTTCATCGTGTCAAACAATCTTCTGCCTTTGGGCTCCCTTATCTTCGCTCTGTTCTGCTGCTATAAGCTTGGCTGGGGCTGGGATAATTTCGTTGCGGAAGCAAACCAGGGCAAAGGACTTAAAGTCAGAAACTGGATGAAACCCATCTTTAAATATATCGTACCGGCGATCATCATATTCATTTACATATATGGCATAGTCACATTTAAATGGAGATGAAGCGTCTTGAATAATTTTATATAACTAAGGCGGCAGGATGACCTGCCGCCTGTTATTATTTATCCCTTATAGTACTCAGGCGGTTCGGCCCGATGTCACAGCTGCCTTCCCGCGGCAGCAGATCTCGCCGCCATCTTTTCGGCCTCCGCTATCCTCTCCAGCCTTGGCCAGGCATATGCAAAATAATCCTGAAAGGCTTCGCAATACCGGTTGATCTCCTCGTCCGCCGTAATTTTCCGGTCCCTGCGGCAGCCGCCCCTGCATGCTCTGTAATATTTACAGACTGAGCATTTCTCCGGTACTTTTCTGCCTGAAAGGATAAAGTCCCTGGACTTTTCAGTCTCAAAAAACCGACCGAATTCCCGATCGAAGACAGATCCCAGGCTCCATTCTTTTGTCGTATAAAAATCACAGGGATATACCGTCCCGTCACTTTCGATCACCAGATATTCTCCGCACTGTCCGGCACTGGCACACGTACCGGGCCGTCGCCCGCACAGGAGATGTACCTGATCTTCAAAATTCCGGACGCTGACATAATCCTGCTGCTCCCAGTCCCTGTACCAGAGGTCGAATAATGTTTTCAAAAATGACGCATATCTGTCAGACGTCAGCGAATAGATCTCCCCGCCCTTCGATTCCATGGGATCGATGCAGGGAACAAACTGCAGATACCGGCAGCCCGTTTCCTTAAGCGCACGGTACGCCTGTTCGGGATGCCTTGCCATCTGTCCTGTGACCACGCAAAGCAGGTTTGTCTCTACCGAATGCTTCTGCAAAAGGGACAAGGCATTTCTCACCTTACGGTAGGTGCCTTTCCCGGACGGATCCAGACGGAACCGGTCATGAAGCTCTTTATTTCCATCCATGGAAAGTCCGACCAGAAAACGGTTTTCCCTAAGGAAATCAGCCCATGCCTCATCCAGAAGAAGCCCGTTTGTCTGAATAGTATGTGAAATACGGACGCCCGGCTTTTCGTATTTCTTTTCCAGCTCTATAAAGTGCCGGAAAAAATCCAGTCCCGCCAACGTAGGCTCCCCGCCCTGGAAACCGAAGATCACCTGTTCTTCTGCCGCCTCAAAGGCACCGGAAACGATACGCTCCAGCGTTTCCCCCGCCATTATTCCTGAGCCACTGTGCTCCGCATGGGCAGAAACATCCGCATAAAAGCAATATCTGCAGCGGATATTGCATAAGCTTGCCGGTTTTATCAGCAGGTTCAATGTGTTCATGTCAGACCTCCCGAAGATATTTGAATTTATACTAACACAAGAACAGCTGCTTTTCTACTGTACTTAGTCCGCATCCCGGATTTGGGTTGGCAGATATAAGACTTAAAGGATCCTTCTGTTACGCCGGTATGCGAATCAGCTTTTCTTTAATATCTCACTCGCGAAAGCCCGTGATGCGGCGCTTTGCGGCACTTTGCTGTTTGTGATCAGGCAGGCCCTGCGGGGCGGAAGCGGCTCCTGAACCGAAATCTGCAGGATCCTTCCCGCTTCGATCAGCGGCCTGGCTACCGGGTATGGCAGCGTACTTACCCCCAGGTTTCTTTCAACGGCGCTTGCCATAAGTTCCACAGTGGTCAGTTCGATCTCAGGCACGACCGTGAGCCCGAGTCTGCCGAAAAAATGATTCAGGTATTCGTGCGAACTGGAGCCTGACGGCATGGCGATGATCGGATATTCCGTCAGCTTCGAGGCCGGTACCGGCTCGCCGGAAAGCTCCTCAAACTGTTTTCCGCAGACCATGCATTCCTTCATGATCTCTATGGTCCGTGCCGTAAGGCCTTCGCTTAAATGGAAGGGCTCATGCATGATCGCAAGATCTATCCTGCCCATACGGAGCATATTTTCCATCGTTTCATTTAAAGCATTCGCAAAACGTATCCGTATTCCTGGGTGCTTTTTCTTAAAGCGCTCCATCGCCGGAAGAACGTAAGTTTTGAAGCTCATTTCCGTGGAAGCGATAGAGACCTCTCCCTGCTCCAGACTGTTCATCGCCTGGATCTCCTTTTCAGCGTCCAGAAGTGCCCGGCAGGCAGGGGCAACGATCTCATACAGCCTCTGGCCTTCCGCAGTCATACGTACGCCCTGCTTCGTCCTTACAAAAAGGGCGCAGCCAAGCAATTCCTCCAGCTTCTGTATGCGCTTGGTCACGCTCGGCTGAGAGATATACAGATTTTTTGCTGTCGCAGTGATGCTTCCTGCCTCAGCTGTTATGTAAAAGATCTTATACAACTCAAAATCGGTTTCAAATTCACTCTTCAATTCTGCCCTCTTTCATTCGTATGATCCGGTCGGCAAGCGACAGGGACTCCGCATCATGTGCGGTAAATACAACTGTCAGCCCCATTTCCCGGATATGTTCCATGATCTTTGAAGCTCTTTTGGCGTCTACGCCGGTAAACGGCTCGTCCAGAAGCATAAGCTTCCTGCCTTCGGCATAAGCCATGCATCTTGCGATCGCGACACGCCGCTTCATTCCTCCGGAAAGCTGCGAAATATCACTATGCGCCTCTTCTGAAAGTCCGACGGCATCCAGCCATTTTTTTGTGTCTCCGTCTTTCGGAAGGACAACTGCTATCTGACCTTCCACATCCGGTCCGGTCAGGAGCCTGTCCTCCTGGAACAGTATCGCTGTATCTTTAAGCTCCGGCATCTGCACGAAGCCATGATCCGGCTTTTCAAGACCGGCGATCAGCCTGAGCAGCGTAGTTTTTCCGCATCCGGAAGGCCCGCTTATAGCAGTGATCTGTCCTTCTTCAAGCTCAAGATCCAGATCCCTTATGACCTGCCTGTCTCCATATGAAAAAGAAATACTTTCCAGCTTCACTCAGGTCTCCTTTTCCGCAATAGGCTTTTTATCAGTTTTTCCAGAATGATCGACATCACGACGACCACTGCCGTCCATGCGAAAAGCGACGGCGTCTCAAGATATATCTTGGAATAATAGACCTGCGTGCCGATCGCCGTCTTCGGCAGGCAGAGAACTTCGGCCGCCACGCCGGATTTCCAGGCAAATCCCGCCGCGGTGCAGAGCCCGGAAACAAAATACGGGCTTATCGAAGGTATATATACTTCTTTTAATGTCTTAAATCTGCCAAATCCGTAGGCTTTCGCAAATTCCAGCATTCCCGGATCGGTATTTTCAAATCCGGAACGGACGCTCTGCCAGATCACCGGCATGACCATAAGACCTGAGATCACTCCCGGAACAGCCCCTGTTTTGATCCAGAGAAGCACCAGAATAATAAAGCTCGCAACCGGCGTTGCCCGCAATATCCTGATGGCCGGCGAAATGATCGTATCCATTGGGTGCGAAAAAAAAGTAAGCCATGCCAAAAACATGCCTGCCGCCGTGCCGGCAGCGGCGCCAAGAAAGATCCGTACAAGACTTAATCCTGCAGCTGCCCAGAAACCGGTTGTCCCGGCCAGTTCGATCAGCCGCCTGCATACTGCAGCCGGTGAAGGCAGAAGGATCTCCTGCCCGATCGCCGCGGAAAGAATGCTCCAGAGCGCCAGCCAGAAAATGACCGGCAGAATGATCCGGACCCATAACGGATATTCTTTTTTTTCCGGTTTACCCTTCATAATAAAAATCATCTCCCGGCATCTCGCCTCCGATAGCGGCAGGATTGAACCCGTAAAGCACTTCGTAATATGGCTCTATTGCAGCCCGGACATCTTCTCCTGTCACACAGCAAAGGCTGCATTCCGGTATCGCTTTTGTAGCGATTGCCGCCTTGGGAACGATACCGTAAGTCTCGCAAAGCTCGCCGGCATGAGCCGCATCATCCAGAACAGTCTCGATCGATTCCGCGTACTCCTCGAGAAAGATCTTTACCGCTTCGGGATTCTTTTCAGCGAATTCTTTTCTCACTATAATACTTCCCATGGTCAGCGTGCCCTTTTCAGACACTTTATCCCACTCTTCGGTAAGGTCCAGCGCTGTACGGACATCTTTGTTCTGCAGTTTCACTCCGGTCACAGCCGGTACCGGGAGCATACACAGATCATATTCTCCGGATACCATCCCCGCCGAAATGCTCTCCGCGTCCTTAAACTCGATGGTCACATCTTCATCCGGCGTCAGACCGTTCTTTTCAAGGATATATTTCAGAACATATTCAGGATTTGCACCCTGGCCGGCAGCGTAGATCGTCCTGCCTTCCAGGTCTGCAACAGACTGTACGGAATCGCCGTTCTCCAGTATGTAAAGCACCCCATAGGTATTAAGCGCAGCAAGCTGCACTGCTCCATTCGTTTTATTATAAAGATTCGCCGCTACATTGGTCGCCACGGCCGCGATATCATATGTTCCGGAAGTGATCCCGGCAACGACTTCGTCGTTGGCCGCCGCAATTGTAAACGAGTATTTATTCTCCGTTTCATTATTATCATTCGCTTCCATCAGACCAACGGCGCCTATTCCGGTAGGACCGGAAAGCACGGCGATATTGATATCCGTCCCCTCGGAACCACCATAGACCGACATTGAAAAGATGAATGAGCAGATCAAGATCAGCGAAAACAGCTTTTTCATTTGAATTTCTCTCCTTAAATAAATGGATTTAACTTATTATATGCAGCTTCCGCCAAACCTTTCAAGATATAAAATGCCTAATTTTTATAATATTTTGTCTATCCATAACTTCAGTGCATATCATCCATGTAAAACGGATATTTGTCAGGGATGCATACGATCTAATAAAATTAGTTAAAGAAATGTTTTGTCACGGAGGGTATGTTTATGATGACAAAAGACGGAGAATACCGCGCAGCCTGCAGAGGATGCCACGGCGGCTGCGTACATATTTTAACAGTAAAAGACGGAAAAGTGGTCGCTGTCAGGCCCGATCCGGACGCACCTCTTAATCAGGGAAAAGCCTGCGCCAAGGGCATGTCCGTAATCGAACAGATGTACCACCCCGACCGTCTGACGCATCCGCTGCGCCGCAAGGGTCCAAGAGGCAGCGGGGAATGGGAGCGTATATCCTGGGATGAAGCGCTCGACGAGATCGCTTCAAAACTTACTGCCCTTCGGGATGAATACGGTCCGGAATGCATTTCAGCCATAACCGGTACCGGACGCCACCTGGTCCAGTATCTGTGGCGCTTTACCCGCGCTCTCGGAACGCCAAATATTACGTCATCAGGCGCGCTGATCTGCCTCGGCCCCAGAAAGAACGCCGGTTTTTCCACCTCCGGGACCTACGGTGTCGTAGATTATTACGGCGAAAAGCAGCCTGGCTGCCTGGTCGTCTGGGGAGCCAATCCCACGGTCAGCGGAGCAGACGGCGAACTTCAGTGGCACCCAAGACAATGCCGTCAGAACGGGTCAAAACTCATCGTCATAGATCCGCTTAAAACGGAACTGGCTGCACACGCAGATCTCTGGCTCAAACTTCGTCCCGGAACAGACGGAGCTCTTGCCCTCGGAATCATGAACGTGATCATCCGTGACGGACTTTATGATAAGGAATTTGTCGAAAACTGGACATATGGCTTTGACAAGCTTCGTGTCCGGGTAGCTGATTACGGCCTGAACCGGGTATCGGAGATCACCTGGGTCCCGAAAGAACAGATCATTGCCGCCGCCCATATGATGGCGGAAAACGGACCTATCGGACTGGAATGGGGCTGCGCATTCGAGCACGGCTTCAACGCCACGCAGACCAGCCGAAGCATCTACATGATCCCCGCATTGCTTGGGAGCTACGATGTGCCCGGCGGATTTGTGGAAAGCAAACATATCGTACCAACCAAACGCGAACCCAGGGATCCCCATTCCAAGCTTATCAACAGCTATCCTTACCGCATGCTGAAACCATACGCGAACCCGCATCAGATCATGAATGCGATCCGTATGGAGTATCCTTACAAGATCCGCGCGCTCATGAGCTTCGCGAACAACACGCTTCTGTCCCTTCCTGACAGCGCGCGCGTACGCGATTCACTGCTCGATCTGG
This sequence comes from uncultured Lachnospiraceae bacterium, assembly GCA_902795795.1. Taxonomy (GTDB): domain Bacteria; phylum Bacillota; class Clostridia; order Lachnospirales; family Lachnospiraceae; genus Alectryocaccobium. The sequence goes on from CADBMM010000140.1 coordinate 11,316, forward strand.
ATTTCTTTGTCTGCACCGACATTTTCATGACACCTACAGCCTCG
>CADBMM010000141.1 GCA_902795795.1 uncultured Lachnospiraceae bacterium
ATGAAGGTGCTGCAGTTCGCTTTTGACGGCGATCCTGAAAACGCGAACCTCCCTCATAATTATACCGAAAACTGCATATGCTATACCGGTACACATGACAATGATACGCTTGCCGGATGGCTTGAATCCGCCACGGAAGAAGAGCTCGACTTCGCAAAAAAATATGCCGGCCTTAATACCGGCGAAGGTTATGCACGCGGTATCATAAGGCTGGGAATGACTTCACCGGCAAGGCTTTTTGTTGCTCCTTTGGCTGATTATCTGGGCCTTGGAAGCGAGGCCAGGATCAATACCCCCGGTACCCTTGGCGGCAACTGGACGTGGCGCGCAATTGAAACCGATATAAACACCGAACTGGCAGCGGAGATAGCGGAACTGACGGAGAGATACGGCAGGATGTAAAAAAACAGTCTGGCATACGGGTGAAGGAGCAAAGCCATGATCAATCTGCAGAAAATAAAAATATTTCTGAGTTCATCCGAAACATTGAATTTTACGGAAACTGCCAGAAACATGTTCATAAGCCAGCAGGCTGTGAGCAAATGCATTTCCGAGCTCGAAAACGAGGTCGGTTTTAAGCTGTTCACCAGATCTTATCATTCCATAGAGCTGACACCGCAGGGCGAGAGGCTCAGGGATTATTTAAGCGAAACGCTGGAATCTTTTGAGAAGCTCACTGCTGAGCTGAAAAAAGAACAGGAGCTTCAGAACAGGAGCATAAATATCGGATATAACATTCGGATAGATTTTGCCGAAGAATTTGCACAGATAGACGGCAGATTCCATGAAAAATACCCCGATGCGGTCATCTCGGCTGAAAGACATCATCCGGACATGCTTCTGGAAGGGCTTGAAAGGAAAGAGATTGATATCCTGATCACGTTCAGAAGGTTCCTGACGAATGATGAAAAATATACGATCTATGAACTGGAAGAAATACCGATAGTAGTCATTGCTAAGGCTGAGAAGATCAATGCTTTGAAAGAGCCGGATGCATCATTATTGACCGATGAACCGGTAATAATAAACCGTTTTGGGGGAGAAGCGCAAAAAGATACGGAGAAACGCGTTTTCGGAGCACTGGAAAAAGCAGGTCTGCCCAACAGAAAGATTGTGATAAGCTCAAACAGGGACAGCCTTTACACGGCAGTAAAAATGGGCAAAGGTATAGCACTTGCGTCTTCAAATGCTGAAATGCCGGCTGGCATAGGGACATTGCCGCTGCATTCAGGATATAAAGATTTCCTTGTATGCGTATACAGAAACGATGAAAAGCGGGATATCGTCAGGAATTATGCCAGAGAGGTGGTCGAATACTATACTGCTTCAAAACGCTGACAAAGAACGACAGATATATTCTGACGCCCCCAGGATCTGAAAACCACAGACAATAATATAAAGATCATCACTGTTCAGGCCAACCGGAAGGTTGGCCTTCTCTGTGCGCTTTGGTGTTTTACGGAAAAAAACTGCCGGGATAAAATAAAACCAGAAATAAGACAGACTGATCGCGGATCTGGAGGATTTAATATGAAAAACAGTAATAACAAATTACAGCTTTCGGCAGTAGCAGCGCTTATGATCACATCGCTTTGCGTAGGGATCGTTTATATCTGGAGCGCTTTCAAGCTTTCAGCTGTAGAGTATTATTCATGGACTTCATCCGCAGCGAATATGGTTCCGTCAATAATGCTTTTCGCATTTACCGCAGGTTCGTTTTCCGGCGGATATCTGCAGGATAAGATAGGACCTAAAAAAACATCTTTCATAGGGATCTTCCTGTTCGGAGGCGGTATTTTCGTTTCATCATTGCTCCCCTCAGGCATATCTATCGGCGTGTTCTATATCACATACGGCGTGATAGCCGGCATAGGCAGCGGATTTGTTTATTCCAGCACTCTTAACGGTATTCAGAAATGGTTTCCGGACAGACTTGGACTTGCTTCCGGACTGGGAGCTGCTTCGTTCGGACTTTCGACTGTCGCATTTTCACCGGTCTGCAGTGCGCTGCTTAGCCGTTTCAACGTGGCAGTAACATTGCGCATCCTTGCTGTATTTGCATTTGCGATAGCTTTGACAGCCTGCTTTTTTATAAAGCTTCCAAGCGCGGAGTTCACTCAGGAGCGTATCGCGCATGCTTCAGGAAGAAAGGTCACAACTGAAAGCAAGAATCTTGGCGAGGCAATGAGGACATCCAAATTCTGGTTATTTTTCCTCTGTCTGTTTTTCTATAACGGAACCTGGAATATGCTCACTCCGCTTATCAAGGGACTTGGCATGGAACGCGGACTGGCTGAAGGGATTGCGATCCTGTGCCTTTCAATGACGGGCGTTGCAAATACTCTGGGACGTATCATAATGGCTCCGCTTTCAGATAAGCTTGGACGTATAAATACAATGTTCCTTCTTTGCGGTATAACAGCCGTAAGCGCACTGGGACTTTCCGCCCTGACCGGAGCCGGATATTTCTTCATAGTACTTCTTACCGCGTTTTCATACGGCGGGCCGTCAGCAGTATATCCGGCACTCTGCACGGATATGTTCGGACCGAAATATTCCGGGCGGAATTACGGGTTCCTGATGCTGGGCCTCGGTATTTCATCAGTGGTATTTAATGCTATTTCAAACGGCCTATACGCAGCCTTCGGAAGTTATCTTCCGACCTTTATCATGGGCCTTGCAACGGCAGTGATCACATTTGTTCTGATCATGATAATAAAAAAGATGTCGCCATCAGCCGCCGATTTAAGGATCTCTCCAGATGTACAGCCGGCCAATGCATAAATGATATCGCACAGGCAGTTCCAAAGAGGACACGCCTTGCGTTCAAATCAAATTCATACTTTTTCCCTTTGTACGAAGCAGCCCGAAGCATATACCCTTATTCGGGCTGCTTTTAATTGCTTTTTGAGCTTATATTTCTGTTTGACAACAAATATCTGTATTGATAGAATGTTTTGATAGCAATTAATACACGGAGGTCTTTGATTTATGAAGATTTATGAAGAGCTGAAAGCCAGAGGGCTTATAGCTCAGGTAACGGATGAGGAAGTCATACGTGAGCTCGTGAACAATGGAAAAGCCACGTTTTATATAGGTTTCGATCCGACTGCGGACAGCCTGCATGTCGGTCATTTTATGGCGCTCTGCCTTATGAAAAGACTGCAGATGGCCGGGAACAAGCCGATAGCGCTTGTAGGCGGCGGAACCGGAATGATCGGTGATCCATCCGGCAGGTCGGACATGCGTTCCATGATGACAAATGAAACGATCGACCATAACTGTGAATGCTTCAAAAAGCAGATGGAAAAATTCATTTCCTTCGGCGACGGACCGAGCGATGCGATGATGGTCAATAACGCCGACTGGCTGAGAGATCTGAACTTCATGGAATTCATGAGGGAAGTTGGCGTACACTTCAATGTCGCCAACATGCTTCGCACAAGGGCGTATGAAAACCGTATGGCCAGAGAAGGCGGACTCACATTCTTTGAGATGAGCTACATGCTTCTCCAGTCCTACGACTTCTTCAGGTTATACTGTGATTACGGCTGCAACCTGCAGTTCGGCGGCGACGATCAGTGGTCCAATATGCTTGGCGGAACGGAACTGATCCGTAAGAAGCTGGGCAAGGATGCTTCTGCCATGACCATAACACTGCTTACCAAGCATGACGGAGCAAAGATGGGTAAAACGGCCGGTGGAGCCGTTTGGCTCGATCCGGAAAAGACATCGCCATATGATTTCTACCAGTACTGGAGAAATGTAGACGACGCAGACGTTCTTAAATGCCTGCGCATGCTGACATTCCTTCCGCTGGAGCAGATAAATGAGATGGAAAGCTGGGAAGGCAGCCAGCTGAATAAGGCAAAAGAGATCCTTGCCTACGAACTTACGACCCTCGTACATGACGAAGAAGAGGCGAAGAAAGCCGAGTCAGCGGCAAAATCGCTTTTCGGCGGAGCGGCCGATTCCGCAAACATTCCGACAACGGAAATCGGCGTTGACGAGCTTGAAAACGGAGAGATCGATGTGATCAGCCTGCTTGTAAAGAGCGCCCAGGTCGCGACCCGTTCCGACGGAAGAAGAGCCATCCAGCAGGGCGGCGTATCCATAGACGATGCAAAAGTCTCGGATGTTTACGCGAAAGTGACGGAAGAGCAGCTGAAAGAAGGCATCATCCTTAAAAAAGGCAAAAAGAGCTTCATGAAGATAGTTCTTAAATAATAAGAAGACAGAATAAATCGGGTGCGCAGCCTGGAACTGAAGATATTACAAATGTCTGCGCGAGAAGGAGATAAATAAAATGCAAAAGTACGGTGTTAATGAATTAAGAAAGATGTTCCTGGACTTCATGGAGAGCAAAGGGCATCTTGTTATGAAAAGTTTTTCACTTGTTCCGCAGAACGATAAGAGCGTGCTTCTTATCAACGCCGGA
>CADBMM010000142.1 GCA_902795795.1 uncultured Lachnospiraceae bacterium
CTTCCAGGGATTTTTCCTGCATGTCAACCGGCTTGGCAAACGTTTCATGAACGAGGATACCTGGATGCAGGCCAAGAGCGTGCGCTGCATGATGCAGCCGGGCGGAGACTTTGCCTACAGTGTGCTGGACAGCAAGTATCTCGATGAAATGGAAGAGCGCTTTGACGAGCTGGGCGGCCAGGGAATGATGCCGTTAAGCGAGGTCGGAGGATCTTTCCGGAGAGATGACATGGCCAAAACCATGCAGAAGTACATTGAAAAAGGTAATGCTTTCTGTGCCGATACGATCGAAGAGCTGGCTGAGAAAATGGACGTTCCGGCTGAAAACCTGCGTGCTACGGTAGATCGCTATAACGAGATCGTGGCTTCAGGCGACGACACTGATTTCGGAAAACGCGCCCGCCTGCTTACCAGCATTGAAAAACCGCCGTTCTATGCGCTGAAATGGGGCCCGATGCTTCTTGACGTCTTTGGCGGAGCGCAGATAGACTCCTCGCTTAATGTCATCGGCGCTGACAGTTCTCCAATCTCCGGACTTTACGCTGTCGGAAACGCAGCAGGAGGAATGTACGCCGTTGATTATCCGCTTTTGCTTAACGGCAACAGCTACGGACGCGCACTGGCTTACGCAATGCAGCTGGCGGATGTACTTAGTGAAAAATAATTGTTTTGATCAGATTGTTATATAGAAACACAGGAGGTAAAATAATGTATCAGAACGCACCAATTTCCTTACGTGTCCAGAAGATCAGAAAGATGTATCGTGAAACAAAACCGAAAATCGATATTTCACGTTATCGCCTGGTAACGGAGTTTTATATGGATAATCCACAGCTTCCCGGCATTCTTAAACGTGCCAAGAACTTAAGGAACCTTTTTGAAAACATGCCTACACCTGTTCGTGATCACGAACTGATCGTAGGACATCCGGGCTTTGAGTTCAGAAGCAGCGCCCTGTATCCGGAGCACTCATTCTTCTGGTTCCTGGATGAGATCGACACCATAGATACACGTGGTACCGATCCTTACGATTTCGATCCGGAAGACAGGGAATATGTCCGCAAGACAGGTAATTTCTGGCTTAAGAACTCCACCTGTGCCGCTATCGATGAAGTCTTCCCGGATGAATATTATAAAGATATCTTAGGCAACGGCGTGCTGAACTTCGGACCGAAGAACAACAGCGGATCGCCCATCGGTCATTTCTGCGGAAACTTCTGGACCGTAGTAGATGAAGGCATGGGCTCTGTACTTGAGAAGGTCCGCCGGAAGAAGGCAAGCATGCTCGAAAACGGTCTCCAGGGGGATGACGGCCAGAAATTCCAGTTCTACCGTGCAGTCGAACTGGTTACAGAAGGTATCATTATCTATACGAAACGTTATGCTGCAGAGTGCGAGCGTCAGGCTGCAGAATGCAAGGATCCGGTACGTAAGGCAGAGCTTGAGCAGATGGCAGACAGCCTTAACTGGATCATGGAAAAGCCCTGCCGTACATATCATGAGGCACTGCAGGCCTGCTTCCTTTACCAACTTGGTCTGCTTCTTGACAGCCAGCCTCACGGCATCAGTTACGGCCGTCTCGACCAGTATGTAGGAAAATACGCTGAGAAGGATCTTGCAGAGGGACGTCTTACACAGGAGCAGGCTCAGGAACTGACTGATATGTTCATCCTTAAGGTAGCCGAGATCAACAAGACCTGGTCCGAAGCAGCTACCAGAAGCGGCCCGGGATATACATCAGGACAGCTTATCACACTTGGCGGCGTAAACCGTGACGGCAGCGATGCCACCAACGTGGCTACATATATGATCCTGCAGGCATCTGCACGTCTAAAACTTCATAATCCGCCTCTGGCTCTTCGTCTGCATGACAATACACCGGAAGAGCTTTGGGAAGCCGGCATCGAGACCACAAAACAGGTCGGCGGCGTTCCGTGCTTCGAATGGGACGATATCGCCATGAAGAGCCTTATGCGCCGCGGCATTCCGCTTGAGGATGCAAGAAACTACTGCCTGATCGGCTGTGTAGAGCCCTGCGTATGCGGATGCGACTTCGCAAACTCCGGCGGTGACGGCAACAATGCATATACGATCCTGCCCGCAGCTCTGTGGCTGGCGATCAACAACGGCATCAACCCGATGTCCTGGCCGCCCAGCGATAAGCCGAATACCAGAGTGACCGGTCCGCAGTGCGGTTACCTCTATGAGATGACAAATATGCAGCAGGTACTTGATGCCTATAAGACTGTGATCGATTTCTATACCAAGTGGCAGGTCAGCATGATCAACTGCTACGAATACCTGTATGCGATGCGCAATCCGCTGCCGCTGCTTTCAGCAACTATGACCGGATGCCTCGAAAGCGGCAAGGACGTTCTCTGGGGAGGCGCAAAATACAATGGCGCCGGCAACTCCAGTATCGGTCACGGAACTGTTGCAGACAGCCTGAACATCATCGATCAGGTCTGCTTCCGTGACAAGATCGCTACTCCCGCCGAGCTTTATGATGCGCTTATTAATGACTGGAAGGGCCATGAAGACCTTCGCCAGTACATAGTCGGACGCTGCAGCCATTTCGGCAACAACGATCCGGAGGCGGATAAGTACCTTAAGTTCGTTGCGGATACCTATTCAGAAGGTATTACACGAGGCGTATCTCCGAGAGGCTGCCACTGGTCCGCAGGCTGCTGGCCCGTAACGCTGAACGTCGTAATGGGTATGTTCACAGCCGCGACTCCCGATGGACGTCATGCCGGAGCACCGCTGTCAGATGGTATCTCACCGGTACAGAGCATGGATAAGAACGGCCCGTTCAGCACCATTAACTCCATACTTAAGTTCGATCAGTCCAATTACGCAAACGGCACGCTGTGCAACATGAAATTCCATCCTACAGCACTTCAGGGTGCGGAAGGAGATAAGAAACTTCGCGCCGTTATGGAGACCTACTTCAAGGGAGGCGGAATGGAGCTGCAGATCAACGTTGTTTCTGCAAAGATGCTTAAGGAAGCTCAGGAAAAACCGAAAGATTACGAAGACCTGGTAGTGCGTATTGCCGGCTTCTCAGCATACTTTGTAGAGGTATATAAAGAGGCCCAGGATGATCTGATCCGCAGAACGGAAATGAGCGTATAATAATTAATGTAATAATTTAATATGATTCCTTAAACAAAAGGAGGAGTGCCGAGCATGAAAGCAAACTATGCCGCGTTGTTTAAACCGATAAAGGTCGGCGGAGTAACATTAAAAAACCGTGTGGTTCTTTGCGCAATGGGGGGTACTTCTCCTTTTGAGCATGACGGATACACGCTGGTCAAAGGGATAGGAGAATATTACAGAGAACGTGCCAAAGGGGGCGTATCTCTTATAATTCCGGGCGCCACGATGGTAAAGATCGGAAAGGACTTCATCTACAATCATGAGGAAGCCTTTCTGGGACCGCTTAAAGAGATCGTAGACGACCTGCATTCCTATGGTACAAAATTTTTCCTGCAGCTAGGAGCAGGCTTCGGCCGCGCGCAGTTTTTTATGCTGGACAGTGAAGACGAGGATATAAAGAATACCTTGCTTGTTTCTCCTGCAGACGGGCTGCCGAATGTCTGGGATCCGAATGTAAAACATCGCGGTCTTAAAAAGGAAGAGATCCGCGAAATCGTGGAAGCCTTCGGGAAAACAGCTGTTCTCTGTAAAAAAGCCGGGATCGACGGAATAGAGATCCATGCCGTACACGAAGGATATCTTCTTGATCAGTTCGCGATCACGAATACCAATGGCCGTACTGATGAATACGGAGGGTCACTGGAAAACAGGCTGCGTTTCGCATGCGAGATCATTAAAGAGATCCATCGCGCTGCAGGAGATGATTTCACGGTTTCGGTCCGCTACAGCGTGGCAAGTAAGATGCGTGGGTTTAACGCAGGCGCATTGCCGGCTGAGAATTTTGAGGAATTCGGAAGAACGATGGAAGAGAGCCCTAAAGCGGCGCAGATCCTCGAGGCTGCCGGTGCCGATATGCTGAACGCGGATAACGGCTCCTACGATTCCTGGTGGTGGGCGCATCCGCCGGTATATATGCCGCTTCACTGCAATTATCCTGAGGTCAGCTACCTGAAAAACTTTGTATCGATCCCCGTATTTTGCGCAGGCCGTATGGAGGACCCGGAATTTGCCTCAAATGCAATTCAAAGCGGCGCTATCGACGGCATCGGCGTAGCCAGACAGTTCCTTGCGGATCCGTACTGGCTGAAAAAGGTCGAAGAGGACAGAATGGATGAGATCCGTCCCTGCATAGCATGCCATAACGGATGCTTCCCGATCGGTCCGATCCTGCCAAATGATGGCAGGGATTTCATGATGGGCCATTGTGCGCTCCGGCCTGCTACGATGGCGGAAGAAAAGTGGAAGCTCATTCCGGCAAAGACTCCGAAACGGGTCGCTGTCATAGGCGGCGGTATAGCGGGAATGGAAGCGGCCAGGATCCTTACAAAACGCGGCCATAAGGTCACGCTTTTCGAAAAGACGGGAGAACTCGGCGGAGTATTTATAGCTGCTGCGTCGCCTTCGTTTAAAGAAAAGGACCGCATGCTTATCAAGTGGTATATCCATCAGCTTGAACTTCTGAATGTAGAGGTTTGCCTGAATCATGAAGCCCATGCGGAAGAGCTGAAAGAATTTGATGAAGTATTCGTTGC
>CADBMM010000143.1 GCA_902795795.1 uncultured Lachnospiraceae bacterium
TCAAAATTTGCTGATTTAGCTTCCAGCCTCACAAGGTTCTCGATACCCCTGATCTGAAGTTCAGCGTTATCCTCGATAGTTATTATTCTTTCCCCCTTAGGGATATATTCGGAAAGCGCATTAAGGAAGGTGGTCTTTCCGGTCGACGTCCCGCCTCCGACTATTATCGAATAGCCTGCTGCAACTGCGGACCTTAGAAAAGCGGCAGCTTCAGCAGTGATCGAACCCCATTTTACGAGCTGATCCATCGTGACAGGATCCTTCGGAAAACGTCTTATCGTAAGTATTGCACCGTTAAGGCTCACAGGCGGCAGAACGATATTTACGCGGTCGCCGTTTTCCAGTCTTGCATCGACTATAGGCGACTGCTCGTTTACAACACGGTTGCACTTTCCTGCTATCTGATCGATAATATCATGGAGCCTGTCTTCATCGGCAAAACTCTTTTCGTATTTTTTTATTACGCCGTTTTTTTCATAGAAAATATCCCGGTATCCGTTTACCATGACTTCAGTCACGTCGCAGTCATCTATAAGAGGCTGGATCACATCCAGCTTCCTTACCGAACTGAAAAGCTCTTCCCTTAAGTTTTCCTTTACTGCAAGAGGAAGCCTTTGCTCCCGTCCTTTTTCCATTACGATCCCATCAATGATCTCGTATATCTGATCATCAGTCAGTTCGACAGCGTCTGAGAGCACACCCAGCAGTTCTTTTCTTGTCTTTTCAAAATCCACATCAAACAGCGGCACGTCTGATTCCTCCGGCAAGAAGTTTACGCATCCAGTTTCCGAATCTTCCGTATGTCATGGAATACCAGAATTCACCGGTAATTTCATTTTCCGAGACCGGCGGATCCACCTTCTGTGTCCTGGTTATCGCTTCCCTGTACCTGCTCCCGGCAAAGGCTTCCGAAAAGCCTGCCCATTTGAGATCGTATGCACTTCCTTCATGCATGGGAATATATATTTCCGTGCATATATCAAACACCTCAAAAATCGGATGGCCCAGATCCAGCACAAGCGTATCGTACTCAGTAGAATCCAATATCTCCTGTAAAAGGAATATCCATCTCGAGGGTTCAGTAGCGTAAAGATCCTCAGGCGAACTTACACCCGGGATCATATCGACTCCTTTTCCTTCACTCACTATTGATGACACTCTGGCAGCCGCCGCGCTTGATCCTTTGCCGGAATAATACAAAAGATCGCTCAGTCCCCTGTCGTGAGGCAGATCATAAATAGTCTCAAAGCCCGAAAAAGGCGTCATGTCCACAAAAAGCACATTATTTTCTTCAGAAAGCACTCTTGCCGAGGCCAGTGCAAAAACATCTCTTAAAGCATCTCCTGCCGGACTGTAAACGCCGATCACCCTCTTGTTTTTTGTCCTTATCTGGCTCATCTTCTCTTCTTCGTTTTGCTGTTCGCTATATTCATTCATAACTTCTCGTAATATATCGCCGCACGCCTGATACTTGTATACCTGCTTATATCCCCTTGCGCTTTCGCTGCCGATCCCTTCCCCCAGGACGATCGTCTGGATCGCCGGAATATCGCCGATCTCTTCTTCCATCGTCCCTTCGGAAACAAGTAAAATATCAATAGGATTCTTCCGCGCGTAATTCTTAAGGTTTTCCCTGCTTGTACACGCCACCGCCGAAAACGGCAGCGACTTTTTTCTGTTCACATATTCCATAAAACCGCAGGCATATTCTTTCTCTTCATCACATATCACACATGTCTTTTTCATATCAAACCTCCTGCCATCAATATCGAAGCGGCGAATGCAAATACCGCCACATGTAATCTTGTTTTCAATACTTCCTTTTCGAATCTTCTGCGGATCATCAGGATCGCCGTCCATACCGCTACTGCGGCAAAAGAAGTCAACAGGAACATAAGGATCCTGTCCGGTCCAAGCCAGAATCCGCAGACCATAAACATCTTAACGTCTCCGGCCCCGATCCCTCCGGCGGCATAAGGCAGTATAAGAAGGGCAAATGCTGTTGCCGCTCCTGCGATTCCTGAGATCAGCATGTTGCCGCCTCCGAAAAAAGCATTAAAGATCACACCTCCCACCAGATATACCGCAGGCCAGAAATTCTTTATCTTCCACCATTTAAGATCCATTGCCGCCGAGATCCCGGTAAAGATAAGCATATTAAATTCTAAGATCATTTAAACAACAGCTGCATACGGCCAGCGTATGCATCGCATACATTTCTTTCAACTTCAGGATCTGTAAAGATCCCTTTATCCAAAGGGTATCTGCTGTCGTGAACAGACAGCATTGCCGCAGAATGCGGTCTCAGAAATATTTCTGTATTACGTATATTACCACGTTTTTACGTTTATGTAAAGCATGTTTCGCTATTTATCAGAATATGTGCTAAACTGTATCAGGGCCTGACACTAATACTTTAAAATGCCAGATCCGGACCTGCATGTACTGACGAATACATCGTCTTTCACTCCGGAACATAATATTCAGAGGATCACCAGAATGCAATTATTACGATCAATAAAAATACCCGTTCTCAGCAGAACACACTTAAAGCTCATAGCCTGCCTGACCATGCTTATAGACCACCTTTGTTTCGTATTCTTCAGCGGTTCTGCAGACGCCATAAACGTCCGCCTTACAATAGGCAGAATAGCTTTTCCTTTGTTCACTTTCATGATCTGTGAAGGCTTTTATTATACCAGGAGCAGACTTCGTTACTGTCTTCAGATCCTGCTGCTTTTCGTAGCTACGGAATACATTTACGACATGGCATTCTACCACCGCATATACTGGAAAAACCAGAGCGTACTGCTGACTCTTCTGCTTGCCCTGCTCATGTACTGTGCAATGGAAAAATGCGAAAAATATCTTATTCTGCAGCTGCTGATCTGTGCCGGCTTTGCCGCAGCGGCGCATTATCTGCACGCCGATTACGGCCACTGGGGTATTATTATGTGCACTGCACTTTACTTCTGCCGGAAGATCCAGCTCCCGGATTATGTCTCCGTAGCCATCTCAATAATCGCGCTCATTGCAGGCTACGGTACCTACGGAGCCTTTCTCGCCGTAATATTTGTCTTCTTCTATGACAATACCCGCGGGCACATAGGCACCGCGGGCAAATATCTCTTCTATGTTTTTTATCCGGCGCACCTTCTCATACTGCGTCTTATCTATCTGGCTGTTCACTGAAACGAGAATTTCACCGTTATTCAAATGATATCACGGATTGCTCCGCTGCAAAACAGCTCTTTTGACCCTGATATCGTTAAAACTCCCAGATACAGGCCTCGAAACCGCGAAGTGCGAACGAGATCGAATATTCCCTGCCGTCGCAATAATCCCGAACGGCTTCTATCTCACTGTCTGTGATATCGCTTCCGCCAAAGCGTGCACTTTCAGAATCCAGGACGAGCCGGTATTTTCCCGGGCGCGGTACGCCGACCTTATAATCCATCCTGTCTACCGGCGTGAAATTGCAGACAAACAGGAGATTTCTCATTCCGTCAGGCGACCATCTTACAAAGCTGAAAATACTTCTGTCCCTGTCATCGGCGTTGATCCACTCAAAGGTCTGCGGATCGCTGTCCCTTGTACTCACCGCCGGGTAATCTCTGTAGACATGAAGCAGAGATTTCATATATTCCTTTAAAGCGTAGTTTCTTCCATCAGCCAGAATATCCCAGTCCAGCTGGCGCTCCTCGCTCCACTCTCTTCTCTGTCCGAATTCATTGCCCATAAAAAGCAGTTTCTTTCCCGGGTGTCCGAACATGAATGTATATGCAGATTTCAGATCCTCAAATCTTGCGCCATCGCTGCCGGGGTATTTCTCGAACATCGATTTTTTCAGATGCACGACCTCGTCATGCGACAATACAAGTATATAGTTTTCGCTGAAGGCGTACATTAGGGAGAAGGTCATTTTATTGTGATCGTACTTCCTGTATATGGCGTCGTCGCCAAGATATTCCAGGAAATCGTTCATCCAGCCCATGTTCCATTTATATGTAAATCCCAGTCCTCCGTCCTCCGGAGATGCTGTGACCTTCGGCCATGCCGTGGAATCTTCAGCTATCGTTACGACGCCGGGATCCCTTGTCCTTAGAATAGAATTCAGATGCTTAAGGAATTCTATGGCTTCAAGGTTCTCTCTTCCGCCGTATTTATTCGCGACCCAGTTGTCCCCGCGGCCGTAATCCAGATACAGCATGGAGGCGACTGCATCTACTCTGAGCCCGTCTACATGATACTTTTCCACCCAGTACAGCGCATTCGCGATAAGGAAATTAGACACCTCTGCCCGGCCGTAATTGAACACTTTGGTTCCCCAGTCGGGATGTTCTCCCTGGCGCGGATCGGCATGCTCATATTCCGGATAGCCGTCGAAATCCGCCAGCCCGTGGGCATCCTTCGGGAAATGCGCCGGTACCCAGTCGAGGATAACGCCTATTCCATGTTTATGCAGATAATTCACAAGATACTTGAACTCATCAGGAGATCCGTATCTTGAAGTCGGCGCATAATATCCAGTGACCTGATAGCCCCATGAAGCATCCAGCGGATGCTCCGCAATTCCCATAAGCTCAACATGGGTATAGCCCATTTCGAGCAGGTACTCTGTTATCTCTGCCGCAAACCTTATATAGCTGTAAAATCCGGTCGGATTCTCGTTGGAATAGTCCTTCCTCCAGGAGCCGATATGACACTCATATATCGACATCACCTGATCAAACGGAGTGGAATTTTTTCTGTTTTCTATCCACTCGCCGTCTTCCCAGGGATAAGCTCTGTCGGCATATATCCTTGAGGCGTTTTCCGGTCTTACCTGAGACCATGATCCGTACGGGTCCGCTTTATAAATATATGTATCGAACGGCGTTTTTATGACGTATTTATAGCATTGTCCGGCTTTGGCTCCAGGTATAAAACATTCATATACGCCCGTATCTGAAGTTTTCTCCATACGATCACGTCCGGCATCCCAGCCGTTAAAGTCTCCGGCTACGAAGACCTCTTTTGCATTAGGAGCCCAAAGCGCAAAATGAACGCCATCCTGCCCGTCTTTGGATGCAGGGTGCGCGCCCATTTTATTGTAGATCTCATAGTGTATTCCCCGGCCGAACAGATATTTATCATAATCGGTCATAAAGCAGTTTTCTATTGTTTTTACACTCTCAGACGATCTGCTCATATTTTTTAAATAACCTCTTCGCGTTTTCACTGGTTATGCTTATAACTTCATCGCTTGAAATACCTTTGATCTCAGCTATTTTTTCGGCCACAAAGGGAAGATACAAAGAACTGTTCCTCTTTCCTCTGTTTGGTACCGGCGCCATATACGGACAGTCTGTTTCCAGCAGCAGGGATTCGATCGGCGCATATTCCACCGTTTCCACCAGCTTACGCGCATTCTTGAAAGTAATGACTCCTCCGATACCAAGGTAGACGCCCATATCAAGAAAGATCTTCGCGATCTCCTTTGAATACGAAAAGCAGTGCATTACGCCGCCTATCTCCGAAAGCTTCGCTTCCTTAGCCGACTCTACAGTATCTTCAGCTGCATCCCGGCTGTGGATGATAACAGGCAGGCCTTCCTCCCTTGCCATCTCCATCTGGTATTCAAACCAGTATCGCTGCTGAAAGGAATTATCCTTATCCCAGTAATAATCGAGACCGATCTCACCAATGGCCAGGCACTTTTTCATCCGTGCAAGGGCTCTGACCTTTTCCATATCGGCCATGTTGATATCCTTTATCTCTTCCGGATGTATGCCTGCTGCGCCGTAAACAAACGGATATCTCTCCATAAGATCGCTCACCTTTTCAAGGCTTGCCATATCTGACATCACGTCTATTACAGTCTCTATGCCGTTTTCAGGCAGAGACGAAACGAGTTCATCCCTGTCGTCGTCAAAGGCCGCATCGTCATAATGCGCGTGTGTTTCAAATATCCCCGCGCAGCGCATCGATATATCCCTTTATTCTTGCCTGTGTTCTAGGATCCATATTCCTGTAGCTTTCCACGATCTCATATTCCGCGGAATTCTTATCGATCTGCAGATACTCGGGCTGTTTGAAGTTTTCTCCTTCAGTACCGGAAAGCAGTTCGATCGGATCGACGCCGAGTACATCACATATTATCATTATCTTATCCGAAGCCGGATTTGTCTTTTTTCTCTTCCAGTCGCTTATCGTGCTCTGGGCAATTCCTGTTGCTTCTGAAAACTCTTTCTGGGATATGTTTTTTTCTTTAAGCAACATAAAGACTCTTTCACTGATTATCATATTTTTCCCTCGCATACATACATGCTGCAAAACCGCTATTTTCATAAACGGCTTCGTGCACAGTGATCAGATCCTGCAAAGATTGATTATTACCTCGACCATTTTCTCAAGAGACCTTACCGGAATATACTCATATATGCTGTGGAAGTTCTCTCCGCCGGTCGAAAGGTTCGGGCAGGGAAGCCCTTCGTAAGAAAGTCTGGCTCCGTCCGTGCCTCCGCGGATCGCAACTATCTTTGGTTCCACACCGGCGTCTTTCATGGCCTTGACCGCATCATCTATTATATGCATTACCGGCGCGATCTTCTCTTTCATGTTGTAATAGCTGTCTTTGATTTCCGCCGCTACGGTATTTTCCCCGTATTTTTCATTGAGATATGCAGCAGTTCTTTCAACGTAAGCTTTTCTGGCAGTAAAAGAAGCCATGTCATGATCCCTGATGATCATATCGATATCGGCCGATGTCTCATCTCCGCTTATCCCGCTTACAAGATAAAAGCCCTCATATCCTTCAGTATGTGCAGGTGTCTCTGCAGGCGGAAGCATGTTTATGAATTCGCTGGCGATAAGGACAGCGTTCTTCATTTTGTTTTTGGCCTCTCCGGGATGGATATTGAAACCATTTACCCGTATATGCGCTGCAGCCGCATTGAAATTTTCATATTCGATCTCGCCCAGCGCTCCGCCGTCTACAGTATATGCGTAAGCAGCTTTGAAATAGTCAAGATCGAACCTGTCTGCGCCCCTGCCAATTTCCTCGTCCGGCGTAAAGCCTATAAAGATCTCTCCATGTTTCACCTCGGGATGAGTCATGAAATATTCTGCGGCTGTAACGATCTCGGCAACTCCGGCCTTATCGTCGGCGCCTAACAGCGTTGTTCCGTCGGTAACTATAAGCTCCTGGCCCTTATATCTGGTAAGTGAAGGATACATTTCCTCTTTAATAACAGCATCCCCGCCAAGTTCGATATCTCCGCCTTCATATTTAATTATACGGGGAGATACGTTCGCTCCTGAAGCGGCAGGTGAAGTATCCATGTGGGATATAAGCCCGACCAGTGCGGCGTCACAGCCGCCTGAGGCAGGAATACGTGCATAGACATATCCGTCTTTATCCATACGGGCGTCTGAAAGTCCCAGCTCTTTTAACTCCTTTGCAAGATACTCTCCCAGCAGCTTCTGTTTCTCTGTTGACGGGCAGGTCTCGCTGTCTTCATCTGATGCGGTATCAAATGATACATATTTCAGAAAACGTGTAATAACATCCATGTCGGTTTACTGTGCCTTTAATATCCTTTCAACAATATCATCAAGCCATTCATTCTCGATCTGCTCGACCTTGCCCTGGTCGCAATGCTCAGCAATCGAGGGATCTACCGGGATCTCTCCCGTTGCCCTTATCATGAATCTGCCGGCTATATCGTTTATATCGGTCTTGCCGAAAATATAATGTTTCTTTCCGCAGTCGGGGCACTCAAAATACGCCATATTCTGCACAAGGCCGAGCACCGGAACCTTCATCATGCGGGCCATCTTTACGGCCTTGCCGACGATCATCTCTACCAGTTCCTGCGGAGAAGATACAACTACGACTCCGTTTACGGGAAGCGACTGGAAAACGGTAAGCGGCACATCGCCTGTTCCCGGAGGCATGTCTACGAAAAGATAATCTATATCTCCCCAGACTACGTCCTGCCAGAACTGTTTTACTACCCCTGCGATAACCGGTCCTCTCCAGATGACCGGATCAGAATCATTAGGAAGAAGAGAATTTATTGAAATAAATTTCATTCCGCCTTCGCTGAGAGCCGGTTCTATTCCATCCTCCGACGCTCCTGCCGGCTTGGCAGTTCCGAATATTTTCGGAATAGACGGTCCGGTGATATCAGCATCCAGAATACCTGTCTTAAACCCTTTTTTCTTAAATGCGGTAGCCAGCAGCGCTGTTACAAGAGATTTTCCTACACCGCCCTTTCCGCTGACTACGCCGATAACATGTTTTACATCTGATTTTGCGTTCTGCTCCACCAGAAAGCTTTGCGGCTGCTGTCTTGATTCGCAGTTCTCGCCGCATCCGCCGCAGTTGTGATCACAATTTTCGCTCATTTAGTATATCCTCCACTGTCATTTTTATATGAATCTGATGATATCCGCCGTTGTTTCGGCAAACTTCTGAGCACCTGCGTTTTTAAGCTCTTCGTATGAACCGAATCCATACAGCACGGCAAGTATATCAATGCCGTTTAACAGAGCTCCTCTAACGTCATTCTCTCGGTCGCCGATCATCAGGGCATATTTCTTATCTATATTGCACTTGTCAAGGGCATAGGCGATCACCTCGGATTTCTCCGTACGGGTACCGTCCATGTTGCTGCCCGCCGTAAAACTGAAATACTTCCTTATATTAAAATGATCCAGAATAGTCTCAAGATAAAATTCGGGCTTCGATGTCGCCATCACCACATTCAACCCAATCCGGTTCAATTCGCCAAGGGTCTCTTCAATGCCGTCATAAAGGCTGTTTTCATAAATGCCTTTTTCTCCGTAATATTCCCGGTAATACTGTATCCCCTTGACCGCTTCTTCTTCCGAAAAACCGTATTTCTGCATGAAGCTGTTCTTAAGGGGCGGTCCGATAAAAGTTTTCAGCTTCTTAACATCATGCTCTTTTATTCCGAATTTTTCAAGGGCATAGTTGACCGAATTTACGATTCCGGGTGCCGAATCCGTAATCGTCCCGTCAAGATCTAATAAAACTGTTTTGTACATATGTAATATTCCCTTATCTGTTTTAACCTGCAATACCGCTGACAAATATCTTAATACCTATGGCAATAAGTATGATCCCTCCGGCTATTTTCGCCTTGCCGGCCAGGAGCATTCCGAATTTCCGCCCTATAAAAAGGCCTGCGATACATATGCCGAATGTGACGACGCCTATGATCACCGCTTCCACAAGGGCATCAGCGAAAGAATATTCAGCGATCGTAAAGCCTACCGAAAGCGCGTCTATCGATGTGGCGATACCCTGTATAACAAGTGTTCCGATGCCTAATAAAGGAGCCTCATCCGTCTCTTTATTCCTTATTCCTTCGATCAGCGCCTTGCCGCCTATGATAACGAGCAGGATAAGCGCTATCCATGGGACAGCCTTTCTGAAGATCTCGAATCTTTCAGCGATCGTATGCACACAGATCCATCCTATAAGCGGCATGATGATCTGAAAACCGGCAAATGTACCAGCGATCAGGCACATCCTTCTCCTCTTCATGTGCGGCTCATTAAGACCGTTTGCCATCGAAACAGTAAATGCATCCATGGCAAGGCCA
>CADBMM010000144.1 GCA_902795795.1 uncultured Lachnospiraceae bacterium
CGGCACATAGACCTTTTCCATCGTCCGCGGATCCAGACCGGTATAATACATACATGTCGAGACCGTAGACGGAGTGGGATAAAAATCCTGCACCTGCTCCGGCATATACCCCATATCCCTTATACTTTCCGCCAGCTTAACCGCGTCTTCAAGCGTGGAGCCGGGATGCGATGATATAAGGTACGGCAGCACATACTGCTGCTTTCCGGTCTCTTTGTTTATTATATCAAATTTTTTGACAAATTCTTTATAAACACTGCTTTCAGGCTTTCCCATAAGCCGCAGCACGTTGTCGCTTACATGCTCGGGAGCGACCCTCAGCTGCCCGCTTATATGATAGCGGCAGAGCGCTTTCAGGAATGCATCGCTTTTATCCGCCATAACATAGTCGAACCTGATTCCCGAGCGGATAAATACCTTTTTTACTCCCGGCAGTTTCCGAAGTTTTCCAAGAAGCGAAATATAATCCGAATGGTCCGCTATAAGGTTTTTGCAGGGCCTGGGATAAAGGCATTGTCTGTGACTGCATACGCCCTTTTCAAGCTGTTTTTTGCATGCCGGCTGTCTGAAATCAGCCGTAGGTCCGCCCACGTCATAAATATAGCCTTTAAAATCCTTCTCCTTCGTCATGGCTTCGGCTTCGCGAAGGAGCGATTCGTGACTTCTGGCCTGGACGACCCTGCCCTGATGAAAGTTGAGCGCGCAGAAACTGCATCCTCCGAAGCAGCCTCTGTTGGATGTCAGTGAAAACTTTACATCCTTAAAAGCAGGTATCCCGCCAAGACTGTCATACATCGGATGCCAGGTGTTCATATAAGGCAGTTCGTATATGTCGTCCATTTCCTGCGTCGTAAGGGGACGCATGGGAGTGTTCTGGACTATGTATCTGTTGTTTCCGTATTGCTCTATAAGCGGCCTGGCATTAAGCGCATCGGTATTTTCCGCCTGTATTCTGAAGCTTTCGGCATATTTTGCTTTATCTGTACTGACTTCATCGAATGAAGGCAGCATTACCGCCGTGTTATCGTTATTATTTCTGCCAGCCGTTTGCAGCGCGGCTGAAGACTTTTCAGCTTTTACAAGCAGCGATACGTCCCTTGTTTTATAAACCGTTCCGGGCACGAAGGTTATGTCCGAAATGTCGATACCCGCTGCAAGCGCATCCGCGACCTGTACTATGGAAAGCTCACCCATGCCGTAGACGAGAAGATCCGCACCTGAATCAAGCAGTATAGAACGTTTAATCTTATCGCTGCGGTAATCGTAATGGGCCAGTCTTCGCAGGCTTGCTTCTATCCCTCCAACTATTACCGGAACATCCTTGAAGCGCTTCCTGATCAGGTTGGTGTAAACGACCGTCGGCATATCGGGCCTTAAGCCTGCCTTGCCACCAGGGGAATAGAGATCCTCTGATCGTCTCTTTTTGGCGGAGGTATAATGGTTCACCATCGAATCCATGTTGCCGGCGCTGACCAAAAAAGCGTATTTCGGCCGCCCGAAAACGGCGATGCTTTCGGCATCTCTGAAATCAGGCTGCGGGATCATCGCAACTTTATATCCGTTCGCCTCAAGCACCCGGCTGATTATCGCCGGCCCGAATGAGGAGTGATCCACATAGGCATCTCCGGAAACGTACACAAAATCGGGACGCTCCCAACCCCGTTTATTCATTTCTTCAATCGTTACAGGAAGGAAGTCTTTCATAGCATTTGATGCTATTATACCACAGATGATAAATTACATGCATATAAATATATATTTCATCAAGGTGCTCCTCGGTTTGTTTGATTCCATTTATGGAAATATTTTAAATTCCTTATTTGGATTGACTTTCAGTTCCGTTTATGGTATTTTAAATATGAAGATTCCAAAACTGATATGCGGAGGTGCCGCAACATGACTATTGAAGAAATGAAGCTTAGAAAAAAGGAACTTGGTCTCACGAATGAACAACTGGCCGAGCTCTCCGGCGTTCCCCTTTCGACCGTACAGAAGGTGCTTGGAGGAACTACCGCTTCTCCCCGCTACGACACGCTTATGGCTCTCGAAAAAGCGCTTAAACCTGCATCGGATCATTGTGTGGCTGAATCTACTGCTTATTACGGAATGTCCTCAGCTGCTGAAGACATTGCTCCTGATGGGACATTCAACGGCAAGCATCCGGGCGAATTTACCATAGACGATTA
>CADBMM010000145.1 GCA_902795795.1 uncultured Lachnospiraceae bacterium
GCAAAGACCTGCGCAAGGAAGGTGCGCTGCAGTTCGCCGCCGGAGAGGGTCAGGACAGACTGATCCCGCAGTTCTTCAAGGCCGGTGAGCTTTAATGCCTCGTCCACGGCGTCGCTGTCGCTGTCATCTTTGCCGTTCAGGAAACCGGAGGAGTAGCAGTAACGCCCCAGCGCGACCACTTCTTCTACAGAGAATGCGTATTCTACGGTGTGCTTTTGTGTCAGCACACCTATGCACCGGGCAAGCTCGGTGCTCTTTTTTGTTTTCAGATCTTCGCCTTCAAAGCGTACTGTGCCGGTATAGGGTGAACTCTGTGTGATGGCAGAGATGGCAGTTGACTTTCCTGCGCCGTTGGGCCCCACGATCATCAGCCAGTCGCCGGCGTTAAGTGAGAAACTCAGATCGTCAAGGATCGTCAGATCTCCATAGCGGACCGTAAGATCTTCCACTTCAAGCATAACACCCATGGTTTACTTCCCCTTCCGTCTGCGGTAAAAGATAACAACAAATACTACTGCGCCGACGAGGCTCGTCACGACGCCGATAGGCAGTTCCCGCGGATTTAACAGCGTTCTTGCCACCAGGTCAGCCAACATAAGAAAGCTGGCGCCTCCGAAAAAAGATGCCGGCAGCAGGCGTCTATGGTTAGGTCCTGTGATCATCCGCACCATATGCGGCGTTACAAGACCTACGAAGGCGATGGTACCGCCGATAGATACGCAGACCCCGATGAGTCCCGACACTGTGATAAGAAGCGTCAGCTTTACACGCCGTACATCTACGCCGATGTGGCGGGCGTTTTCTTCGCCTACAGCGAAAGCATTCAGCTCACGGGCGTGAGAGAAAATGATGCAGCTGAAGAAGGCAAGTGCCACGCCAAGTACAGCGGCATTGTTATAGCTAGCTCCTGACAGGCTGCCCATTGTCCAGAAGGTGATGTGCTGGATCTTATCAGACGCAAAAGTGATGATAACGTTCATCAGGGCAGAGACGAACATGGAAAAAATGACGCCGATCAGGATGATGGTATTGGTCGATAAGGAATAGTCCAGGCGATAGGCCATTGAGAGGATCATCGTCAAAGACAGAAATGCGAACAGCACCGCCATTATCATCGTGCCTGCGAAGGGCAGGGCCGGAAAGGTGATGCCAAAAGCGATCGCGAGTACAGCGCCAAGCGCTGCCCCGGAGGAAACGCCCAGGGTGGAACCGTCGGCCAGCGGGTTTTTCAGAAGTCCCTGCATGGTCGCTCCCGCAAGGGACAAGGATGCTCCGACCAGCGCGACACACAGCACTCTTGGCAGACGGACAGATAAAAGTATGGAGGCAGCAAAGCCTGTCGGCGCATTTCCCAGACCGAACAGATGTCTGGCACCGGCTGCAAAAGTGCTAAGAGCATCCTTAAGTGGTACGCTGACGCTGCCAACGCATACGCACAAGCAGAGAATTGCCGCGGTAACCGCGGCAAAGAGTACATATTCCCATGCTGTAAAGCGATCTTTTCTACGCTTCATTTTCCGGGCTCTCCTGCAGATCTTTTATCATTCTGAAAGCAGACAGGTTAAATGCGGGAACTCTTTTTCAGTTTTCGAGTTCCCGCTTAGTCTGACTTATATTATTATACTACAAATTTTATGCAGCTTCATCCTCTTCGGCTGCTTCATCAGCGCCGTAAACGAAGTCGTAAAGCATCTGAGCGCCGTCCAGCAGACGAGGTGCGGGACGTGACAGTTCGTTATTCTGGAGGTTCAGGATATCACCGTTGACAACGGCGGTAACTTCTTCCCAGCCTTTACGTGACAGGATCTCTTCCTCGGGTGTCGGGCCCTCGCCGAAATACATGGTGATAGTCACGATATAATCGGGATTGCGTTCGATAAGCTGCTCTTCGGAGATCTCAGCCCAGCCGTCAACATCATCAAAGCAGTTCTTTAAGCCAAGCATTTCTGCTATTTCATTCATAAAGGTGCCTTTTCCGGCAGCCCACAGTCCGTACTCAAGCGGAGAAACTTCGAAATAAACAGTCTTTTCTTCTCCATCGGCGGCGTCAGCAGCTTTTTCTTTCAGTTCAGCAAAGCCGTCTTTCATATCTTTAATGATCTTTTCGGCATTATCTTCCTTACCCATGAGGGCGCCGATGATCTCGATAGCGGTATAAACGCCTTCGATATCCTGGGCGTCACTTACAACAACATGAACGCCGGCAGCTTCAAGCTGTTCGATCTGCTCATCGGTCTGAGCCATGGTGCTCATCAGCAGGACCTGCGGATGGAGAGCAATGATCTGCTCGATATTTGTATCATAACCGGACTGAACGGAAGGAACGTCAAGGACTTCAGCGGGATAGTCGCAGTATTCTCCGCGTCCTACCAGCTTGTCGCCTGCACCGATAGCATAGAGGATCTCACAATCGGAAGCGGTAAGTGCAACAATGCGCTCTGCAGGCTCATCAAGAGTGATGGTGCGGCCTGTCATATCAACTACGCTTACAGGGCCGCCTGAGCTTGTTTCAGTCGCGGAAGAACCGGAGGTCGCTTCGACCTCGGAAGTATCGGAGGATGCGAAAGCGCAAAGGGAGATAAGTAACGTTGCAGTCATAAAAACTGCGGTGAACAGGGAAAGTTTCTTTTTCATTTGTATTCCTCCTTTTAAATCTTATGGTGGTTCGTAAAAAAACCACATGACCGTCTCCTGGTTTGGCCATGCGGATATTCTGTGTATATCTTACGGCTTCCGGTGACGGCGGATGCTTTTTCTGCAGCTCCAAAGTATCTGACTTATCCGCTCCTTGGCGGCATCACAGTGCCCCACGCGCGAGGATTTTCACCTCATTCCTTTGTATGCATAAATTATGCAAGAATAAGCTGCTTTTATGCATATATAATATCTTTTTCGGCATAATATAGCAAGATTTTTTTGCCGGACATTCGGCTGATGACAAGGGGGCTGTTCTTTTGTCATAGATTCCATATTATGCTCTCTTAAACAGAATTGCGCCGGAAATCTGCGGATGTTATAATTCTATAGATCAAGGTGACAGATGACA
>CADBMM010000146.1 GCA_902795795.1 uncultured Lachnospiraceae bacterium
CACTAGATCCTTAGTCTAGCTCGTCTGCCAGTTCCGACACTTCCGCATTTGCTTTTTCTTAAGCAACAGCGATATATTACCACTTGATTCTTATGGTGTCAACATCTTATTTCAATTTTTTTCAAAATTTCTTAAATACTCACGATTTTGCCATAAATGGCATAGGTCAGGCCGTTCTGAGTCCGTCGCTATACGGCGCTTGAATTTTAACCGACCAGGCGAAGCACGTCATTTATGGCTATGAATACCGCAAAAGCCATCAGCGCAACAAAGCCCGCAAGGTTAATGTTACCCTCTACCTTCTGGCTGAGCGGTTTCCTGCGTATAGCTTCAATTATCAGAAGTAAGAAACGGAAACCGTCGAGTGCCGGGAACGGCAGCAAATTCAGTATTCCGAGGTTTACCGATATCAGGATCATAAGGCTCAGCATATTCATTACTACGTCAGAAGTCGTTCCTTCTGCCCTGGCCTCGTTATACACCTCTCCTATCGTAGATACGACGCCTATCGGACCCGCCATGTCTTTTACTGTAAACCTTCCGGTAACGATCCCCGCCAGACTCTTTGCTGTTATCCTGACTAGATATCCTGTTTCTCCGATGGCATATTTCACGACCCCTGCAGCATCCTGCTTTTCTCGCACCATACTGTATGAAAAGCCGCCGTCTGAGGATTCGTCGATCGCGGGCGTTACTACCGCATTATAAGGGACTCCGCTCCGTCTGTAATCGATCGATACCGGTGAAGCATCCATGGGATTCTCGTTCCAGTATTCGTTAAGTTCCTTTCCCGTTGCTATTTCTTCACCGTTTATTGCCGTGATAAGGTCGCCTTCCTTGAAGCCGGCAGCCTCCATCGCTCCGCCTTCGATGATTCCGGTAATATAAGCCGGCTGGTCATCCGGATTGTAATAAAAACCTACTTTATAGGAAGACGTGACAACGGGCGCATAGGCGATATCGATCTTCTCGCCATCCCGTCTGACCGTCATGGTTATTTCATCTGTAGGTATTCCGTAAAGATTGGTATTGGCAAATATTTCTCTTGCATTCGCTATAGAGCTGCCATTGAACTTAACGATCTCGTCTCCGACCCTGAGCCCCGCCTCGTAGGCAGGTGAATTCTCCTTGACCTCGGCAACTTTTGCCGGATCAGCGCCCATAACACCAACCACGATCAGCGCTACCGCAAAACCAAGAATGATATTGAACGCCGGACCCCCGACGATGACAAGCATTCTTTGCCAGATCTTCGCCGACTGGAAGCTTCCTTCCGAAAAATCATCTTCGTCCTCGCCCTTCATTGCGCATGATCCGCCTATCGGAAAAAGCTTCAAAGAATATTGTGTTTCACCTTTTTTGAAGCCGAAGATCTTCGGTCCCATGCCAAGAGAAAATTCTTCAACTACTATTCCGTTCGCTTTGGCAAATATAAAATGCCCCAATTCATGGATGAAAACGACAACACCCAGAATGATGATACCAATGATAATACTCAAAACTTAGTTCCTGCTTTCGATCTCTTTATATATTTCCTGTTCCGAAGCAAGGATATCCTCAAGTGAAGGATCCTTTATCAGCTTATGCGAATTCATTGCGGTCTCTATAATATCATAAATTTTTAAAAATGTTATTTTCTCCCTGACAAATAGCCTCACGGCAGCTTCATTTGCGGCATTGAATACCGTCGGCATCGAACCTCCGGTCTTAGCGGCGTACAACGCCAGAGGCAGGCCTTTAAACGTATCGTTATCAGGATTAGCAAACTCTATTCCGCTGATACGGGTAAAGTCCAAAGGCTCGCAGATCGATCTTTCTCTTTTTCCGTCAAGAAGGGCATACTGGATCGGCATGCGCATATCGGGAGGTCCCAGCTGCGCAATAACAGCGCCGTCGTCGAACTCAGTCATTGAGTGGATAATACTTTGCGGCTGGACGAGTACAGTTATATCATCCACGGCAACATCAAAAAGCCAGCGGGCTTCCATGACTTCAAGTCCTTTGTTTACCATAGATGCGGAATCTATTGTAACCTTCGTGCCCATGGACCAGTTCGGATGCTTAAGCGCATCTTTCACCGTAACATTTTCCAGTTCCTTTTTCGACATTCCGCGGAAAGGTCCGCCGGAGGCTGTAAGCCAGATGCGTTTTAAGGGATATCTGCCGTCGTCTTTTTTTCTGACGCCCTGCAGACACTGATATATTGCCGAATGTTCGCTGTCAACAGGAATTATCCTTACATTTTTCTTTGCGGCAAGCAGCATGATAATATGGCCCGCCGTTACAAGCGTTTCCTTGTTTGCGAGAGCTATGTCCTTTCCGGCGTTTATTGCAGCGATGGTCGGGAGTATCCCCTTCATCCCCACTATAGCAGAAAGGAAAAGCTCGCTTTCTTCCATCTGAGCAAGACAGTTAAGGCCTTCCTTACCGCTGCCTACCTTAATTCCGGTATCAGCAAGAGCCGTCCTTAATGCCTCTGCATCCTTTTCGTCTTCAACACAGACATACGAGGGAAGAAACTCCCTCGCCTGTTTTTCAAGAAGCTTAATATTCTTTCCTGCCCCAAGGCCTGCGACCTTAAGCTCTTCCCTGTTGTTCCTTACAACATCAAGCGCCTGCGTGCCTATAGAGCCTGTGGAGCCCATTATAGTTATCGTTTTCATCTGAATGGCCTATGAAATAAGTACGGATGACAGATAAAAGATGACCGGAGCCGTAAAAATAATGCTGTCGAACCTGTCAAGTATTCCGCCGTGTCCGGGAATCAGATTTCCGTAATCCTTTATCTTCATATTTCTTTTAATTGCTGAAGCGGCAAGGTCTCCGACCATGGAAAGTATTGCCCCGAAGAAGCAGATCACCATATAGATCGCGACCGGTCCGTGAGTAAGCAGGGCATATATAAGCCCGAGCAGTACCGCTATTGCCACTCCGCCTATCGCTCCTTCTATCGTCTTTTTCGGACTTAAGACCGGAGTCATCTTATGCTTTCCGAAAAGCATTCCTACGCAGTAGGCTCCTGTGTCGCTGCCCCACGCGCTTATGAATATCAGCCAGTAATGGAAAACGCCGTTTTCGAGCATCCTGGTCTGATACAGGCATGAAAGCATGAAACCTGTATAGATTATGGCAAAAGCCGCAGCGAAGACCTGGTGGGCATCATATTTCGGGAATGTAAAAACATACACGAACATAATGAGCAGCACCGGGATGATGATACCTATCGTATGCGCAGATTCAGGCATGAACATTATGCAGATATACAGGATAAGTATCCCTATATATCCGGCAACATCCAGATATCCGAAAGGCTTATCATCAGGTCTGACCCTTGCTGCGGCGAAAAGTTCGCCGGCTGCTATCTCCGACAGGGCAAGACAGGTAAAAAACAATACGAGTCCGCCGACCATGCCCGTAAAAAGAGCAGCGGCGACCAGCACTATTCCGCTGATCAATCTCGTTTTAAACATTTTTTACCCTCCGTTTCATTTCGCGTTACCGTATCTGCGGTCTCTTGAATTGTAATACTCTATTGCCTTTAAAAGCTCATCGTTATTGAAATCCGGCCATGGGACATTCGTAAAATACATTTCGGAATATGCAAGCTGCCACAGGAGGAAATTTGATATTCTCTGTTCCCCGCTGGTCCTTATAAGCAGATCAGGATCCGGAATATCCGCGGTATCGAGATAGGACGAAAACTGTGCTTCGGACAGCTTGTCTGCAGAGAGTTTCCCGCTTCCGACATCTTCACATATCTTCTGCACTCCGCGCAGGATCTCGTCCCGTCCTCCGTAATTGAGCGCGATCTGGAAAAACATCTTATCGTAGTTTTCCGATTCTTTTTCCAACAGCCGTATGCTGTCCCTGATATCAGGATCGAGCCGAGAGGGATCTCCTATTATCCTGACTCTCATGTGGTTCTTATGGGCTGACTTAATACATCTTTTCAGGTATCTCCTGAAAAGGTTCATAAGCGTCTTTACCTCTTCCTCCGCTCTCTTCCAGTTTTCGGTGGAAAATGCATAGACCGTAAGATATTTAATACCCAGTTCGCATGCGAAATTACATATCTTTTCGAGATTATCGCAGCCTACGACATGCCCGTAGCTTCTGGGCATTCCCTTAGCCTTGGCCCATCGGCCGTTCCCGTCGAGTATTATTGCTATGTGTTCAGGCAGTTCCATACCTTCTCCATGTTTAAACAGTCATGATCTCTTTGGATTTTTCATCGATGGCCGTATCAATATCTTTAATATATTTATCGGTTATCTTCTGCAGCTCGTCCTGAAGATCTTTCGCCATATCTTCCGTGACCTGTGTCTTGTCGGCTTTCTTTATCGCATCATTTCCGTCTCTTCTGATGTTTCTGACAGCGACCTTAGCTTCATCACCTTTGATCTTGGCCATCTTGCAGAGTTCCTTACGGCGTTCCTCTGTAAGCTCCGGGAACACCAGTCGAATCACTTTTCCGTCTGTTGACGGGTTTATCCCCAGATCTGAGGTCTGAATGGATTTTATGATCGACTTAACAATGCTTGGCTCCCAGGGCTGGATCTGAAGCAGTCTGGGTTCCGGAACCGTTATATTGGCTACCTGCTGGAGCGCTGTCTGACTTCCGTAATAATCCACGGTTATACGGTCGAGAACATGGGGATTAGCCCTTCCGGCCCTTATTGTCGAAAGCTCACTGCTTAAGTTTGCCATTGTCTTGGTCATTTTTTCATCGAATGGTTTTAAAAGGTCGTTCATTATTTATCCCTCCGTCTCAAATTAATATTTTGGTTCCGACATTTTCTCCGTGCGCAGCCTTAACTATACCGTCGGGCGTGTCCAGCGCGAAAATAAATGCGGGAAGTTTGTTTTCCATAGCCATAATAGACGCCGTAAGATCAAGTGCCTGAAGCCTTTCGTCTACGACCTTCTGCCATGTAATCTCATCATATTTTACAGCAGCCGGATTTTTCTTCGGATCGCTGTCATAAATGCCGTCTACGGCTTTTGCAAGCAGGATGCCGTCGGCTTCGATCTCCAGTGCTCTGAGGACGCATCCTGTATCTGTCGAAAAATACGGATGTCCTGTACCGCCTGCAAAAAAGCATACATGCCCGTGCTTAAGAGCACGCATTGTGGCGTCCTTTGAAAACAGTTCGGTAAAAGTCCCTACTGCAAAGGGCGTAAATATTTTCGTTTTCAGTCCGGCGGACCTGAAGACCTCCGAAACATATATGCAGTTCATGACAGTCGCCATCATTCCGATACTGTCAGACTTACACCTGTCAATAGTCGTTCCGGTCCTGCCCCTCCAGAAATTGCCGCCTCCTATAACTATGGACACCTGCATTTCTTCTGAAATAAGCTGCCTGACTTGTCCTGCGATCCTCAGGATCACCTCATCATCAAACGAAGTCCCGGTCCCGGCCAATGCTTCACCGCTCAGCTTTAATAGTATTCTGTTCATAGTAATACCTCGCTTCGATCGTCTTTTATGCTAACCGCTTTTGCGGTCATATCCAAGTCTTAATAATACCATTAAACAGAAAAAAGGGCAAGGCACGAAGGTGCTTTGCCCTTTTATTCATATGCATCATACAGCTGCTGTTACAAATATATCGTATATTGCCTGAATAGCCTTCTCAAAGTCTGCGTTTTCTACTCCGATAATGATATTCAGCTCAGATGATCCCTGGTCGATCATTTTTACATTGACCCTCGCATGGGCAAGAGCAGAGAATATTCTTCCCGCAGTACCTCTCTGGCGTTTCATTCCACGTCCTACTACTGCTATAAGCGCAAGATCCGACTCAAGCTCTATAAGATCCGGATTTGTCAGTCTGTGCAGACCGGCTATAACGCTCTGCTCTTTCGGAGCGAAATCATTCTGGTTTACATAAACAGTAAATGTGTCTATACCGGAAGGAGTATGTTCAAAAGAAAGGCCATTGTCTTCAAAGACCTGGAGGACCTTGCGGCCGAATCCGATCTCTGAGTTCATCATATCCTTTTCTATTGTTATCGAAGCAAATCCTTTTTTCCCACCTATACCGGTGATCACATAGTCCGGTTTGGTGCATGTGCTTTCAACTATCATCGTTCCCGGAGCTGAAGGATCGTTCGTATTTCTTACATTTACGGGAATGCCTTCTTTTCTTAAAGGAAATACGGCGTCTTCATGAAGAACGGTAGCTCCCATATAAGAAAGCTCTCGCATCTCCCTGTATGTAAGCGTCCTTATTATTGCCGGGTTCTCAACTACTCTCGGATCCGTAACAAGGAAACCGTCTACATCTGTCCAGTTCTCGTAAAGATCTGCATGCACGCCTCTGGCTATTATTGATCCGGTTATATCGGAACCGCCGCGTGAAAAGGTCTTTATTGAGCCGTCGGCTTTTGAACCGTAAAAGCCGGGAATGACCGCATTTTTGACTGCGCTGAGTCTTTCCGGAAGCACAGCGTCTGTAGCTTTCTGATCGAAATCGCCGTTTTCATTGAATTTAATGATCTCGGCCGGATCTATAAACTCATATCCGAGATATGCCGAAAGGAGCTTTCCGTTAAGATACTCTCCTCTCGAAGCCATGTAATCAACATAAGGCGTTCCTGACAAATGTTCGGCTATGGTCTTGAATTCACCATCCAGGTCCACCTTCAGTCCAAGGGTATCGGCTATTTCCTCATAGCGTTTCTTTATAGCTGCAAGCTGTTCGGTAAAGTCTTCACCCGCAGCTGCAATGTCATAGCAGGCATAGAGCATATCCGTAACTTTGGTATCACCGCCGAAACGTTTCCCCGGCGCCGATGGTACGACGTACATCCTGTCTTTGTCACTTTTGATAATGTCATGGACTTTTTTGAACTGATTGGCGTCCGCAAGTGAACTGCCCCCGAATTTTACAACTTTCTTCATAGCTCTCTACCCTTTAAATATACGTTTTTTATGTAACTGAAGGTTTCCGTCCGGCCTTTTTCCGCAAGCATGCGCAGGAGGAAAGACACATCTTTTTTTGTATTCTCACTGACGAACCACAGTCCTTCTTCACTTTTAAGATAGTATTCAAGAGGCTGTTTATCGTTATATGATTCTTTGTTATAGGTCTCCGCCGCAGCGATCCGGTCACATATCAGCTCGGCAATATACTTGCGGGGCATATCGACTCCGTGGAGACTTCCCTTATGTTTAAGATCATAATCGATCCAGTAATCGAAATGGTGCTTGTTTCTGCCCTTATGATGCATCCACGCAAGTGAATAACCCACATCTCGACGGGCAGGATTGTTCGGGCTTTCCGTACCGCACCAGTACTTTGCGCCCTCCGAAAACTCCGTATAAGAGTATTTGGAGAGGTCATGTAAAAGTCCCTGTCTGTACAAGCCTATTTTGAAACAGTATTTCCGCACCAGATTTCTGTGGTGCGTAATTGTTTTGAAATGCTTTATGGCAGACATTTTTCACCCTTCTTATCTGATTCCGGTGCTGCCAAAGCCGCCGCGGTCTTCACCGTCAAGCGCTCCCTCAACAAATTCGATTGCAGGCTGATGCTCGATTATTCGGAACTGGGCGACTCTGTCGTTTTTATGTATGACAGTATCCCTTATAGCATATACCGGCATCATCCACCAGTCATTGGGTCCGCAGTAGCTTTCGTCTATCACGCCCATATGATTTGTCTGTATGATACCGAAATTTTTAAAAGTAGAGCTTCTCGGAACTATATGCGCTTCATAGCCTTCAGGCAGCTTCATAGCTATCCCGAATGGTATGTACGCGGCCTCTCCTGCCTTAAGAATTACATCTTCACTCGATCTCAGATCGATCCAGTCGGATTTGCCGTCTATATAGCGCAGCCTTTCAATATCATCGCTTTTATATTTAATGATAATCTTTTTCATCAGGATATCTTTCCGGGTGTTTAAATTCGCAAGAGGGCGGCTCATATGAACCGCCCTCTTAATACCTCTGTATTATTTTTCAGCGGGAACGTCTTTAATAGAAAAGCTGATTCTTCCCATCTTGTCCTTGCCGAGGCATACGACGGTGACAACGTCACCAAGCGTAAGGACATCCTCGACTCTGTTGATCCTGTTCTTCGCGATCTTGGAAATATGGACCATACCTTCCTTACCAGGAGCAAATTCGATGAACGCACCGAATTCCTTTATGCTCACTACCGTACCCTTATAGAGCTTTCCTGTCTCATAATCAGAAACGATAGTTGTGATGTACTCCATGGCCTTGTCCATCATAGCCTGATCTGTACCGCATACCGAAACAGAACCGTCATCTTCAATATCGATCTTGACTCCTGTACGGGCAATGATCTCATTGATGGTCTTTCCGCGCTGTCCTACAACGTCGCCGATCTTCTCAGGATCGATCATTGTCTGGATGATCTTAGGAGCATATTCGCTGACCTGAGGTCTGGGCGCCGGAATAGCCTTTTCCATGACTTCCGTGAGGATATATTCCCTGGCTTCCTTGCATCTTGCTATTGTTTCTTCAACGATAGTTCTGGTGAGGCCATGGATCTTGATATCCATCTGGATGGCTGTAATGCCGTCATGTGTTCCCGCAACCTTGAAATCCATGTCTCCGAAGAAATCTTCGAGTCCCTGGATATCTGTAAGGATGATGTATTCATCATCCGTATCTCCAGTAACCAGTCCGCATGAAATGCCGGCAACAGGCTTTTTGATCGGTACGCCTGCAGCCATGAGCGCCATGGATGATGCACAGCAGGATGCCTGCGATGTAGAGCCGTTTGATTCAAATGTTTCAGAAACCGCACGGATAGCATACGGGAATTCTGCAGTGCTCGGCAGTACGGGGATCAGTGCACGCTCTGCAAGTGCTCCATGTCCGATCTCACGTCTCCCCGGTCCTCTCGAGGGCTTTGTCTCGCCTACTGAATATGACGGGAAGTTGTACTGATGCATATATCTCTTACTGGTCTCAAACGGATCGAGTCCGTCGACTTTCTGTGCTTCAGAAAGCGGAGCCAGCGTTACGACATCGCAGATCTGAGTCTGTCCTCTTGTGAACATGGCAGAGCCATGTACACGCGGAACAACGTCGATCTCAGCAGCAAGGGGTCTGATCTGTCTGATCTCACGTCCGTCCGGGCGTTTATGGTCAAGTCTGATCATCTTGCGCACTGTCTTCTTCTGATACTGATATACAGCCTCATCAAGAACTGAAAGCCATTCTTCGTTTTCTGCAAAGGCTTCTTCAAGTCTGGCAGTTATCTCACGGATGTTTTCATCTCTTATCTGCTTTTCATCAGTAAATACGGCTGTTTCCATTTCTTCGGGCGGAACGATCTTTCTGATCGCCTCGAAGAGCTCTTCCGGAACCGCGCAGCTCTCATAAGCATGCTTCGGTTTTCCGCATTCGGCAACGATGCCGTCGAAGAATTTGATTATTTCTTTGTTTACGTCATCCGCCAGATAAATAGCCTCGATCATTTTATCTTCCGGTACTTCGTTGGCGCCGGCTTCGATCATGATGACTTTTTCTCTTGTGGATGCAACGGTAAGTTTAAGATCAGATACGGAATTCTGCTCAAGCGTGGGGTTCACGATAAGCTCTCCGTTTATCATACCGATCTGCGTTGCGGCGATGGGGCCGTCAAAAGGAATATCGGAAATAGCTGTAGCAAGTGCGCTTCCGAGCATGGCCACTACTTCCGGGTTACAGTCAGGGTCTACAGACATTACCATATTATTAAGGGTAACGTCGTTTCTGTAATCTTTCGGGAAGAGCGGGCGCATCGGCCTGTCTATGACACGTGACGTAAGCACGGCATGCTCACTGGCCTTTCCTTCTCTTTTGTTAAAACCTCCTGGGATCTTTCCGGCCGCATACATTTTTTCTTCATATTCGACTGAAAGAGGGAAGAAATCGATACCTTCTCTCGGCTTGGCTGAAGCCGTAGCTGTACATAAAAGCGTTGTGTCTCCGTAATGCATAAACGCACAGCCGTTAGCCTGTTTACCTACACGGCCGATATCTATCGAAAGTTTTCTTCCTGCGAGATCCATGGAGTAGGTCTTATAATTGTTCTCAAGCGGTGTTGAAAATGTCTTGTTCTCCATTAATTAATCTCCCAAAATTTTAACCTTAATAAAGCAGTCAGCAATTTGGCTGCTTTATTAAGGGTTTTCTTGATAAATTATTTTCTGATACCGAGTTTCTCGATAAGTACACGATAGCGCTCAATGTCAACGCTCTTAAGGTAGTCAAGAAGTCCTCTTCTCTTACCTACCATCTTAAGAAGACCGCGGCGTGAATGATGATCTTTGTGGTTTGTCTTAAGATGCTCTGTAAGCTCTTTGATCCTGTAGGTAAGGATAGCTACCTGTACTTCCGGTGAACCTGTGTCACCTTCAGATCTTGCGTACTCGTTGATGATTTCTGATTTTGTTTCTTTTGTAAGCATTTTTGATCCTCCTGATTTGTTGATCGCCTGTGATCAAGATGCGGTCGGAGACTCCGGCATCTGAACCACGGCTGAAATTCATGCCGAATAACTATAGCATATATTTTTCTACTTGTAAATGCATATATTTTTACAACAAACTGAACCGATTACAAACAACTTTTAGATGATATTCTGTTACTGTGTCAGGTATGAGATCAGTTTTCCGGCTATGTTGTCAAAATTGAACTGATATCTTTCCACTTCTTCCAATATCAGTACATCCGCCTGTTTTATGGCCTCTGCATGATCAGGGGTCATAAAGAGCTGATTGATAAATATTGAATGTTTATAGTCCAGCGACAGGTAATCGATAAGCTGTTCCCTGTATGAATCCCCGACAAGCACAAGAGTCTGGTCGATCTCCGCGTCAGGTGAATAATATTCATTATAAACAAAAGGCTCTTCCGCAACAGTCTGCCTTGTTTTCATGACCTCAGGTTTGTAATTCAGGAAATACTCCGTTTCAGGTCCGTACTCTTCCCTTGTCTGCGACAGATCCAGAAGATCTCCTAAAGTTGGCCCGGCCTCTGCTGTAGTTTCCTTAAGAAGGCTCCTGTCTATCGGCGTCAGCCCGATCATGGAACGGATCACATCTGCACCTTCCAAGGCTCCATACGCATTCCAGTGAGTATCTCTCATATAAAATACCAGGTGGTCTTTCTTTGCATCCATAAGTTCATCATAGATAAACTCATACTTAAGCGATGTGTTTTTGTGCATGTATTCTTCGGCGACCTGTACCCTTGAGATCTCCGTTTTTTCCAGCGAAGGCATGAATTCACTATAGATAGTGTTCTTATTCGGCGGGATGACACAATACATCTGAATTCCCACTGATGCGCATATCTGATCGAGATATGTAAGTATATCCGCCTGAGCCTGCAGTTCCTCTTCCGACGCCATATTTGTACCGGTGTAATCAGGTATGGTCTCATTGATGAACATCCAGTCTTCGCATCCTTTTATGACCTTTTCACCTATCTCTTCATATGGAAAATACTCCTGCTCCGTCTCTTCTTCAGAAGTACTTTTCTTATCAGTCCCGGCCGTTTCCGCAAAAACATTTACAATGGGCACTGCCGTAAAGATCATCGTCATAATAGCCAGAACGCTTACAAACCTTTTAATAGTCTTTTTTCCCTCTTTCATAACGCTCCTCATATTGTTTTGTAATAAATAATCGTGCTGCTAAGCAATAGCTCTTACGATCCTTTTCCCTATCAGGCCCATGCCCCAGTCTCCGGGATGGACACCGACTCCGCTTACTGTTACTTCGTGTACATTTCCATCAGCACCTGTTACATAGGTACCCAGGCCGCACATATACTTGGAGTCAGTGGCTATATCTGCAATATGGACCATATCCAGCTGCTGAGCCTGTGCGATATTTCTTTTCCCCTGTTCCACAGACTCTCTGTACCAGAAATTACCAACCAGAACGATCTTGGCAAAAGGGGCCAGATTTCTGCAGTAATTGATCATAATATTCATGTCCCTCTCCCAGGTCGATGGATCAGTGACATTATCGCCAAGCTGAATAATGATCATGTCGTCTGTCGGTCTGACCAGGGAATTAAGGGTCGGAAGCCATATAGATCTGTCCGATTGTTCAACTTCCCATTGCCAGTAATTAAATGCTCTGCAGGAGGTCTCGACATAGGGTGAAAATGCGTTCTTCACGACATGGACATAATCCTGTTCCTCTGTCGTTGCGGCCATTCCCCATTCACCCCACCAGTTGTATTGTATTCCATGGATTGAAAGTGAATTACCCAGAACAAGAATATCCAGTTTATCATCGCCGGATCTTGCCGCAAGCGCTGCGGCCGCAGCAGGATTCGTTACAAAAGAATCCGGACCGCCGATGTTTTTATCATAAATGGTAATATTCCTGGCAATACCATCTATAAACGTATTCTTATTATTAATTGTACCGTATGCATGAATAAAGAATATGCCTGTTTCGTTATGTGACGACAGATCGATATCAGCGCTTAAGACCCCATTGTCCGTTTCGTTCAGGGTATACCAGCGAATATCATTCTGACCATTCTTACTGCCCCATACAGCTACCTTAACATCTTTTGCCCCTGAGGCGTTTGCAACAGAAAATTTCACTTTGCCGGAGCCGTTTTCAACGATCTCTACGTTCAGCTGCGGAGGGTTGCAGCTTTCAACTTCGAAGATGCCGCCCGCTACAAATGTATTTCCGCTGTAGGCATGTATTATGAACTTTCCTGTGCTCCTGTGAAAGCCCAGATCCGTATTCGCTGTAAAAGTCCCGTCAGCTTGCTTTGTAAGTTCATACCAGATAATATCATCTTTCACCATGAGAAAACAGATCTGTTTCCAGTGCAAAGGTTCCATCGCCATTGTCTGTTAATGCATACCATTTCAAGTCATTCTGACCGTCTTTTTTACCCCAGACGGCAGTTCGTACATCTGAGAAGCCAGAAGCATTTTCAATAGTTATGACGACTATACTGTCGCTGTCTTCAACTTTTTCGACCGTCATAGCCGGAGCTGCATAGCTTTCGAGATCAACGTCCCTTCCGCCAAGATATTGTGAGCCGCTATAAACATGTATATTAAATTTTCCTGTACTGCCATGCTGCCAGAGATTGACACTGATCGTAAAGTTCCCATCCTGATCTTTTGTCATCTCATGATATGCATTAATATTTCTATATATTCTTTTGCGTATTTTTATACCAAAGAAAAACAGCAGCTGGACTGCGGAAAAGATTTTTATCCGCTCCTGAGCCTGCCTGTGTTATTGATTTTGACAGTCATTGCTAATAATGGTATATTTTTACATTATGGAAAGCATAAAAAGAACAATAAAAAAACATCCCGTCATCTTCCTTCTGATATGCATATTTGTAACAGCCATGGCTGCTTACTTTCACTATACTCTGAAGGGTTCTCTTTTTGTGCTTCAGGATATCGGAAGTGATACAAAAGAGCTCTATCTGCCGCAGTATACTTCGATCGTGAATCATTTAAGGGCTCACGACTTCTCTTTTTACGACCTTACCTACGGAACCGGAACATCAATGTATTCCCTGAATCTGTTCCACCCGGTGCTGATGATCCTGTACCTGCTCGGCTATATCTTCGGACCTGAGCATCTTGCCTCATATCTTATAGTTATTCATATCATAAGCATTATGCTTGCCGGCCTTGCGGCTTATGCTTTCCTGTCCTCTTTCAGGAACCTTTCCCTGAAAAGCCGCCTTACCGCCGCCTACATCTATTCATTTAACGGCTATATCATCATATGGGGCCAGCACTACAGTTTCTCACTTTGCTGCATTTTACTACCATTGCTGTTATGCACAGTGGAAAGATCATTTTCTTCGTATCTTAAATACGACAGCCAGCAGGGCGAGAAGATCCGCCGATCATCCTCACGCGCCCTGCTGCTTATATCGGTCGTTTCCGCGGTCTCCGCTCTTTCATCTTATTATTTCACCTATATGATCATGCTTGCCGCAGCGATCTATACCGTTCTGCGCCTCTTGATCATGGAAAACAGCTTTCTTATCAGGCTTAAGCTTCTTATCTCCCGCGGAGCCATGATGGTACTAGGCGTGCTCATGGGCCTTGTGTATATGCTGCCGTCCTACATGGTAATGGCGGAGAACTCAAACCGAATATCCTCAGAATACGGCATATTTGAAAAGTTCATCTCGCTTATGATCCCCTGGCCGGGAGAATACTACCCTACTTTGATAAAACGATTTATTTCCGGAACACTTGAAGGCAACGGCTCTTTTGTCGATGACTATACCGGCTACCGCAATCTCTACGAGGATCCTCAGCTTTTCATGAGCGTATTGTTCATACTGCTGTTCATCCAGTTCCTTATCTATTTCCCGAAGATAGCAAGGACAAAAAGGCAGCGTGCCGTGCTTGTTATTTCAATATTACTGGGAGCTTTTTTCCTCTTGATCGAATCAGGCTCTCTTATGTTTAATGGTTTTGTATATCCGTTTTCGAGGCACACCTTTGTTTTGCTTCCGGCTTTTGCCCTGCTTATCGCAGTCATGCTGGATCGTATATACAAGGAACGACAGTTCTCTGTTATCGGAGGTCTTGCCGGAGCCGCTGCCGTATGTATTATCTGCTTCATATCCTTAAGGGACCTGCAGTTCACCGTTCTGAAATCAATCGCCCTTGCCGCTGCTGCAATTTCAATTTCAGCTGTCGCTGCATTTTGTATTTATACCAGATCTTCCTGGCAAAAAGCTGCCCGCATCCTGCCGGCATTTATCGCTTTACTTGCAGCCGTGAATATTCTGGCTGAAACATATTCTACTGTCTATAACAGAGCCACTCTGAGCGCATCAGATCCGATGATGGATGAACTTTACGGCGAAGATTTTGCCGCAGTCAAGGCTTATCTTCAGGAAAACGACGACAGCTTATACCGTCTGGAAAAAACATATGCCGCCGGTTCCACCCTGATGGACGCCTGCGCCCAGAGCTATTACGGTATCAGCTGTTACAACTCCACCTTAAGCGAGGGACTTATCAAATTCTACACAGAGTTTTTCCCTGAAGCCCTGTATCAGGGAAGCGAATACAGACCCTGCTACAGACAGGTGCAGGGAAGATCTTCTTTCGAATCGCTGATGGGAATTAAATACATTTTAGCAAAAGGAGATGAAAAGCCCGCCGGCTGCGAGCTTGTGTTCTCAAGCGGCAACCTGCATCTCTACGTAAGGCCCGATACATCATTCGCAAGCTTTTATAGCGATACCATATCCGAAGAGAAATATTTTTCCGACGGTGCGGTAAAGGACATTGATGCCTTCATAAAAGATACCCTTATCCTGGATACTGTTCCGTCTGAAGCAGACGATACCATTACCGGCGCTTCATCATCAGAGCGTGCGGCAGCAGCTGACGCCGTGATTTCCGCTGCAAACGAAAACGACGGAACACTTGTTTTCGACATAGATGTCCCGTCCGATGGTTATCTCTTTATACCGGTCACTTATGAAAATGGCTGGGATCTGACAATTGACGAAAGCCCTGCCGAAATTGAAAGGGCGGATTTCGGATTTATGGCGTCAAAAATAAGCAAGGGCAGCCATAAAGCCGTCCTTGCATATCATGTTCCGTATCTCAAAGAGTCGGCGTGCATTTCCTTAGCCGCACTTGTGCTCTTTATTATACTGTCTGTCATTTTGATCAAAAAGAGAGCCCGCTAATACATAAAAAGACTGCTGCATTATAAGTATAATGGCAACAGTCTTTTACTCAAATCAAAGCTGGGCTTCTGCCAAAAACCTTCTGACTGCATCCTGCCATGTCGGCAGCAGTTCAAACCCGTTCTCAACAAGCTTGCTCTTATCCAGACGTGAGTTGAAGGGCCTTACAGCCTTTGACGCACCATACTCTTCCGTAGTTACAGGTATAACTTTCGTAGTAAGGCCGTACTGCTTATAAAACTCTACGCAGAAGTCATACCACGAAATATATCCGCCTTCGTTAGTGGCATGATAATATCCGTATTTTTCCGTCTCAAGCATATCGACAAGGAGTCTTGCAAGGTCGAACGTATAAGTCGGAGTTCCGATCTGATCGTTTACAACTCTTACTTCGTCATGAGTTTTGCCGACGTTGATCATCGTCTTAATAAAGTTCTTTCCGTTCAGGCCGAATACCCATGCGATCCTTACTATAAAGTATTTCTCGAGCGTATTGCATACGGCGAGCTCACCTTCGAGCTTGGTCTGGCCGTAGACATTAAGCGGTTTATAATCTTTGCAGTCCGGCTTCCAGGGCTCTGTGCCCTGTCCGTCAAATACATAATCAGTGCTTAAATAAAGCATCTTGCAGTCAATAGCCTTGCATGCATCTGCAATATTCTGTGTTCCTCCGGCGTTTACGCGGCGAACAGCTTCGACCTTGTCATCATCCTCCGCCATATCTACAGCAGTCCATGCAGCGCAGTGAACAACTGCATCCGGCTTTATCTCCATAATGGTCTTCATGACCGCATCTTTATCTGTGATATCAAGGCTTACGTAAGGCATCGTGGTAACTGCACTGCCGTCGGCAACGCCGCAGTATGCCTCCTGGATGTCTGAGCCAACGCCCTCATGTCCTCTTTTATTAAGTTCATTCATTACATCATGTCCGAGCTGTCCATTAACGCCTGTGACAAAAAATTTCATATCTGATCCTCTCTTTTCGGATTTTTTTTATTCTGTTTAATCGCGCTTGCTGCGTTTTTTATTATTTCGTATCTTATTCGCCCTCAGCTGCAGCATTACAAGCACAGCTATTATCGCCGCGATCACTATGATTATGGCAATATATATTCCCATATAGTTTTTCGCCTTCTGGGCGCGCGTGCTTTCCAGATTTCTGCTGTCATCTGCGAATATTTCTTCCAAAGTAGCGCTTTCAGACTGATCCGTATTTGATACGGCTGAAGTTTCTGACGTCGCAGCTGAGCTTTCAGTACCTGTCTCTGAAGACGATGCCAACGCTTCCTGGGAAGCTGATGACGATGCCGCTGCAGACGCGGATGATGCTGCCTGTTCCGGAGTTTCAGTAGGAACAGGAGTTTCTGTCGGTACAGGTGTTTCAGTCGGAGCAGGTGTTTCTGATTCCGGGAAAACTGCCTGCGCAGCTTCCATAGCTGCCAGTTCTTCCGGCGATCCTGGCGCGGTAAACATGAATGCACCCCTCGATGTATCTACGCCCGGGAAGTATGTGAATCCGTAATCAAACAGATTTATCATATCAATGGCATTTGCTTCGGTCCCCGGCGCTCCAAGCACGGCTCCAATCAAAGTCATGTCTCCTCTTGTCGCAATGCATACCAGAGTACTGGCCGCTTCTTCGGTAAAGCCGGTCTTGCCGCCCAACGTTCCTTCATAATAATACGGGCTGCCCGGGTCGATAAGAAGAACATGAGTAGGATAATATCTTTCACCATAAAACGGAGTCGGCGGTATGGATATACCAAGATAGCTTATTATCTCCCGGAATTTATCGAACTGCAGAGCATAATTAGTTATCAGGCACATATCGTACGCGCTTGTATAATGATCATCGGCGTGAAGACCGCAGGCATTGCTGAAATGCGTGCTTTTGCATCCAAGTGATGCTGCAAGGGCATTCATTTCTTCCGCGAATGCGGCTACTGAACCGCATGTGTATTCGGCCAGCTGAGAAGCTATATCATTTGCCGATTTGACAAGCAGCATCTGGAGACACTGCTCGACAGTGAACTGCTCGCCAAGCGAGGGATCGATATTTGAACTGTCGCCGTATGCATCCTGCAGTCCTGTCTCTGTCATCGTTACGATGGCGTTGAGATCGGTACAGTGCTGAAGCACGATAACAGCTGTCATGATCTTGGTAATACTTGCCGGGTATTGCGTAGACATCGCGCCTTTCCCGTAAAGCACGGCATTATTGCTGGCATCCATCAGACAGGCCGACCTGGCCGAAATCTCCGGTCCCTGCGGCCAGTTTGTCCAGCTGTCGGATTCGACCGGGTAATCGGCAAATACTACTTCCGGATCAACAGCAAGCATTGAAACCGCCGTTAAAAATGCCGCAGCAAGCGCTAAGAAGCTTGCTATTTTATGGTGTAGTCGTTTTTTCATCGGATGATACAGAACTCTCCTTTTCAGCTTTTTCTTTTATATGAACATTTAATACCACACTGTCCACCAGCTGATATCCATCCGGCAGACTGACACTTGGAGTAATGGTATAATCTCCTACAGTCATATCTGTAAAATCTGCGATCAGTATAATTCCTGATTCATCAAGCGAATCCAGATTCTGAGTAACGCCCTGTACCTTTACGGCAACGGCAGTCTGGTCATATGAAACGGTAAGCGAGCTGTCAAGGTTCTTGGTAACGATCTCATCCACATCGACCTGATATTCCCGGCTGTCAACAGGCATTATAGTAAAGTATACCGTGACAGTCTCATTCATGGATGATGCTACTTTCAGATTCTCCGGCATTACATCGGAGAAATCTACCTCGAATGTCTGGTCGGTGCTGCAGCCTGAGATATCGATCTTCTCTGCGGGGATCTCGATCACGTTTCCGTTTTGTGCAAGAGTATCCAATGCTATATTATCTCCCGCTACTGTCAGTTCATCGGGAGCAGTGTAAATGTTATACACCTGATATCCTTCTGCAGGCTCTCCCGAATAATTAATATCGAACAGCACTCCCGAACGTTTGCGCCAAAGCTCTACAGCTACGGTAACTGTTTTAATATCGCCTTCTATCGTTATATCGTCATTTATTTTATCCTCAGACATTTCGTTCTGGGATTTATCTATGAATTTAAGCTTCGCAGTCAATTCAGAATCCAGCATCAGACCTGTTACGTCGATCTCGGCTACGACACTGTCGATCTGCGATA
This sequence comes from uncultured Lachnospiraceae bacterium, assembly GCA_902795795.1. Taxonomy (GTDB): domain Bacteria; phylum Bacillota; class Clostridia; order Lachnospirales; family Lachnospiraceae; genus Alectryocaccobium. The sequence continues at coordinate 18,893 of CADBMM010000146.1, forward strand.
TTACTGACTCCGGTCCGTCAACGATTATTCTGTCCACGCTTGGCGTAAGTTTTCCGATCTCGTAGTTGTTGGCCGGCGTTGTTTCTTTTGTAGTCACAGTCATCGGAAGCTCTTTGCTGGCAACATTTTCTATAGTTATCGGAATAGTCTGTCTCGAAAGCGACAGATCCGTCTGCGAGACGCCCGCACAGCTGACAGAAAGAGGAACCATAACGGGATCCTTTTCAAAATCAACTATCTGCGTCAGGTCAGCCGTAACAATGATCGTGTTTTCATTTATATATTTGAACTTCGAACTGTTCGCGGTCGCATAGACCGTTACAGTCTTATAGTTGTCATCTATGTAATAGACCTGTTTGCCGTTTTCTATATACGATTCATTTTCTACAGTCACACGAACGGTAAAGCTTTTGGTCTGCTGCGGATCGGAATATTGAACGGCAATATACCATACAACTATCGCAATAAGCAGAGAAATGAGCTTATAGCCGAAATTATGCGTGATCTTATCAAGAATTTTTCGCCACACGCGACTTACGCCCCTTTCTCTTACCCTTCTGCAGATCCTGATGCTCATGGAGCACTTCTCTTAAATCACTTGAAGAAAGCCCGGAATGGAGCACTCCTTCAAATGAATATGATATCATTCCGGTCTCTTCCGAAACGATCACGGCGAGGCAGTCAGAAATTTCCGTAATTCCGACTCCGGCCCTGTGCCTTGTACCCAGAGTCTTGCTTAGCGTGATATTTTCCGACAAAGGAAGATAGCACGTAGCAGAGATCAGTCTGTTTTCACGTATGATAGCCGCTCCGTCATGAAGCGGTGTATTATGCTCGAAAATATTGACAATAAGCTGGCTGGATACGACAGCATCTATCTCTATTCCTGTCTCAACGACCTCGTCCAGCTTTATATCCTCTTCAATAATGATAAGGGCGCCGGTCTTGCTCTCACACATTTCCATAACAGCGCGGAGGATCTGCGTTATGGTATCGTCAGAATACCTTACAAGCTTTCCGCTGGCACTTCTGACCGCAAAAAGATTTGAAATGAAATTCTGATGCCCCATCCGTTCCAGCGCCTTTCGCAGCTCAGGCTGGAAAATAATAACTATCGCGGTGATCAGAACGATACTCAGGTTCTGAAGTATCCAGAGTATGACCGTCATATCCAGTGCTTCTGCGATAATTATAAAAACGACGATAAGGAGGATTCCTTTAAGCAGATTATATGATCTGGTATTTTTAAACCATAAAATGACATGATAGATGAGCCATGCCAGGATTATGACCTGCACAAGATCTATTATTTCAATATCCTTTGGTGGGATAATGTATGTAATAATATGTCTTTGTATCCAGAGCCATATATTTTCCACTGAACTTCCTCCTTTCTCCTGTGATCTGGTCTTTTGTCTGAATCAGCGCCGTTTATTCGATCCGCTGTGTATTATCCTTCCACGCTTCACCGTCCGGATCAGCCATCTGCCCAGGGGCAAAAGGTGTATCATTGAGCTCAATATTGAATTCGCTCTGCGAAGGATCCCTCATGACTACACGTGTCTGTCCCATTATATCGTTTTCCGGAACATATTCTGTTCTCTGAAGAGTCTCATCTTCGGAAGGTATCCTGTTATCTACAGGATAAGCCTCCTGTTCATTCTCATCAACGTCATACTCCTCATCGTCATCCTGCGATGCTGGCCTGCGTTTCGGAACCGCCTTAACATAGTAATAATAATCGTCATCTTCAAACTGCAGCATCCTGGTCCTTTTATAATCCACGCTGTAAATAAAGAATGAAATGACAAGTACTATTGCAAATGATATAAGCACTCCGATCGCATTTCCCGTGATATCAGGATCGGTACCCATGAACATCGAGCCCGCGATCCTTAAAACAAGATACAATACCGCGCCGGCTGCCGCCGAAATAAGGTATGTGTATTTAGTCAGTGTATGGCGTATAAGATGAGTAATGAGTATAACGGCCGAAAATACTATTGAAGATATGATCAGCTCGTTATGTCCTAAAAGGTCATTCAGGATCTTCTGAATAAGTTCCATCCTTGAAAGCAGACCTCTTGCGGCTATTACTGCAATGTCAGGAAGCTGGTCAAGGAAGCAGTGAAGTATCACGCCTGCGATACCTGCAAAAACAGATACCGGTTTTCTGAACAATCCGAGACATAAAGGAACCGCAGAAGGAATGCCGATGCCAAATGCCACCGGAGTGAGCAAAACGGCGAGTGAATCCTCCGGCACGAACCTCAGGATCAGGATGATAAGGATTAGGAAGAGGCACAGAGCGGCCGCTCCTACAACGATATCAATTACAAAACAGTTCAGAACAATAAGGATCACGCCTATGATCACTGTCCCTGAAACAGGTACTATGGCGCACACCAGAGAAAGTACGACAATAACAAATATGTTGCCTAACAGCTCCATATAGCCGTACCTGGCATCTATCTGAGTAAACACAAAAAACGCAAGCAGGAATTTTAAAGCCGGGATCAGAACGAAATCAGCTTTATTAAACAGTTCTATTATTTTATTTCTTATAAGGAGAAGACTATTCATATGAATTTACTCCACCTCTTCTCTTTTCTTCACTAAGTTGTTCATAAAGATCGGTAAGATCCTCATAATAATCTTCGACTTTGCGCTTGGCCCTGGCGTATTTGATCCGTCTTATCGTGAATACTATAACGGAATAGATACCGACCATAAGGAACCATGCGATGATAAGTCCTGCTGCGAGTGCAGCATAATTAAGCTCATCAAAATGTTCAATGAGAAAATCCAGCTGATAAATAATAATAGCTGCGAGGATAATGAAATATGCGATCGTTATCTGAAAAAGATTGGAAAGCAGACCGAGACCGACATAGTCTCTCTGGTAGTACGAGGCTATCTGAATATCCTTTTTGCCTTCACTCTCTTCGAAGACGGCCATTCGGCACATCTCCCAGACTCGCCGTTCGTTCATGATCTCCCCCTTAAAAGTTTCCATAATTACTGCATATATTAACACGCAATTAATAAAAACGCAACATTTAGATGGTCTGGTTTCACTAAACCCTTACGCTTATACATACGGCATATACATGTTCCGCCCCATGACTCTTCAGCAGCTTCGCCATGGAATCCAGGGTGCTCCCGGAAGTCAGTATATCGTCCACGATCAGCACACGCTGAGGCACATCGTATTTTCTGTTTATTTCAAATGCACCATCAAGTGTTTCCAGCCGTTCTTTATATCCAAGCTCTTTCAAAGGCTTTGTATTCTTTACGCGCTGCACAAGATCCTTGCTCACCGGAATTTCACAATACCTTCCGACCTCCCTGGCAGTAAGAAACGCCTGGTTGTAGCCCCGCTCCTTCTCACGCTTTTTATGTGCCGGTACCGGAATAATAATATCAGGCGCCCATGCTTTTATACTGTCTCCTGCATATGCAATTATTGCAGTAGCATAAAAATAATAATATTCCGCCCTGTGCCGGAATTTAAAATTCATGAGCGATTCTTTTACAGTACTTTCGTACAGAAAAGGGGCAAGTGCACAATCAAATATATGTTTCCGAATTTTACATTCATCACAGATGGTTTCTGTAGAAGAAACTATCGGCCTGCCGCATTTTCTGCAAACAGGCCCTTTTATAAAAGTTATATTATCAATACATTCCCCGCAGACGAGCCTGTCGGATGGACTCATCAGCCTGTCGCAAAGCGGACAACGCGCGGGATAAAGCAAATTCAGACTTTTTGTAAGATTTCCTGGCAAAAGACCTCCTTCTCAAATCTCTCTCAACGATAAAAGCATCTGTGTGAGCGATGTATATCGTTTTTCTTCTCTTTTATTAGCTATTGCAGCTTCAAAAAACTCGCTGCTGCCCAGCAGTACTACGCACTTCTTCGCCCTGGTCAGGGCAGTGTAGACGAGATTCCTTGTCATAAGCACCATCGGGCCCTGCAGCATCGGCATTATGACAGCCGGGTATTCGCTCCCCTGCGATTTATGGACCGTTACCGCATAAGCCAGTTCCAGTTCATCAAGCTGTGAAAAAGAATATTCCACATACTTATTGTCGTCAAAAACCACCGTCATCGTCTGGTCGAAATTCCTGATGGTTTCAATTACCCCCATATCGCCGTTAAATATGCCTTCCCCCGAAGCAGTGACGATACCATAAAGACCACGCATCTCCCATGACAGCTGGTAGTCGTTTCTGATCTGCATGACTTTATCACCTTCCCGGAAAACTCCGGCCGGCGTTTCTTTTTCTTCTTTTTCAGGTGAAGCCGGGTTCAGATACTTCTGGAGGAGCCTGTTGAGATTCTCCACGCCCAGTACGCCCTTTCTCATAGGCGATATTACTTGTATGTCTTTCATGTCCGAATCTGTATACTTCGGCATTTTTTCCGATACGAGGGTCAATATTGCTTTTTGTATTACCCTGTAATCATTCTGTTCAAGGAAGAAAAAGTCCTTGCTGTGATTGTCAAGCGTGATCTTCTCATCATTTATGATCTTGTGGGCGTTCACGATTATGTCGCTTTGCGCAGCCTGCCTGAATATTTTATCGAGCCGGACTACCGCGAAGCATTCTGAGGCGATCATATCGGCAAGCACCCTGCCTGGACCTACGGAAGGCAGCTGATCCATATCTCCCACCATGATGAGCCTGGTTCCCGGTGCGACCGCACTTAACAAGGCGTGCATCAGGAAAATATCCACCATAGACATTTCATCTATGATAATGACATCGGCTTCGATCGGATTGTCCTTATTCCGCTGAAAGCGTGCTTTACGACCGTCATCGGAAGGATCTCCGAACAGTTCCAGCAGCCTGTGTATTGTAGAAGCCTCATATCCGGCCGCCTCTTCCATTCTCCTCGCCGCCCTTCCTGTAGGCGCGGCAAGCTTCACTTCCATATCTTCAGCGAGAAAATATTTTATGATAGCATTGATAGCCGTCGTCTTTCCTGTTCCCGGTCCACCGGTAAGTATGAACACTCCGTTTGATACAGCCTTTGCCACAGCTTCTTTCTGCAGGGTGTCGAGCTCTATCCCGGTATCTTTTTTCATCGACCCAAGGATCCTTGAAAGCTCTTTCTCATCGCTGTCAAAACCAATGTTAAGATCCAACAGCATTTTTGCCGTTGAAAGCTCTGTATAATAGCTTTCCGAAGCGTATATTATCGGGGTGCCGTTTTCATCCCTTTTTCTTATTATCTTGCCGGCAATTGAAAGCTCATCCATACATTCGGCAAGATACTCATGGTCCACCTGGAGAAGCTCTGCGGCCTGGTCCAGCAGTACCGTCTCGGGAAGATATACATTTCCATTCCCCAAAGCTTCGTTAAGGATAAACACCAACGCGCTTTTTATTCTGTAAGGAGAATCACTGCTGATCCCGGCACGTGCCGCAATACGGTCTGCGGTGCGAAAGCCTACTCCCGGAATATCATCCGCCATTTTATAAGGGTTTTCACGCAGCAGCTGATACGTGCCTTCCCCGTATTCCGCGTAGATCCTTGCAGAAAGATTCATGGAGATTCCAAGCCCGGACAAAAAGATCATCGCATCCTGGGCTCTGGAGTTTTCCGTTATCTGTGCCGCAATCGCAACAGCCTTGTTTTCGCTGATGCCCTTTACCTCGGCCAGTCTTTCCGGCTCTTCTTCAATTATTCTTAATGTGTCTTCACCGAAACGGTGTACGATTCGCGCTGCCAGGGCATGACCAATGCCCTTAATGGCACCGCTTCCAAGATATCTTTCCAGGGCTCTTGCATCGCCGGGGACAGTTGTTTTCAGGAAATCCACTTTGAACTGCTCGCCGTAACTGGGATGGAACGATATCGATCCTTCCATCTCGACATATTCGCCCTCGTTGATCGAAATGAAATTACCTGTGCAGGTTATCTCTTTCCTGTTGACGACAGTCTCAAAAACGGTATAGCCATTCTCTTCGTTCCTGAAAATTATATGTTCAACATAGCCTTCTAAATGTTCGCTCATAATAAGTGGGTTCAGCCCGAAGCACTCGCTGCTGAGGGCGTAAGAAAGTGATTCAGGAGTGTGGTTTTGCCTTCGCCAAAGGCGAATTCTATTGCAAAACCACATTGTATATGCTCAGAAACGGCAGTTTCTGAACATATACTACTCATAGTAATCGATGATCTGGAGGTATTTCGCGGTGCCAAGGGCTACGCATGACGCCGGATTTTCAGCGGTTATGCAGGGAATGCCTGTTCTTTTCGAAACAACATCTTCGAGCCCTTTAAGCAGAGCCCCTCCTCCGGTAAGCACGATACCTCGCTTCTTTATATCAGTGGCTATCTCAGGTGTCGTCTGCTGTATGACGTTGGCTGCAGCATCGGCAAGCTTACCCCCGGCTTCGGAAAGCGTGTCGACAAGTTCAAATGACGACAGCATGACCTTTGCAGGCAGTCCCGTGAACACGTTCCTTCCGTTGATCTCCATCAGTTTTTCCTGCTTATGCTCTCCGGCGTTTCCTATGTTTTTCTTAATATTCTCGGCTGTCTGTTCGCCGATAAATACCATGTGAGCCTTCCTTATATAACGGATTATCGCCTCTGAAAAAGCGTTTCCGCCGAAGTTTATCGAAGATGAGGTCACAATGTCTCCAAGAGATATTACAGCAATATCAGTCGTTCCTCCCCCGATATCCACTATCATATTTCCTGCAGGTTTGGAAATATCAAGTCCTGCTCCCGCTGCGGCTGCTATAGACTGCTCGACAAGGATAACATCCCTGGCTCCTGCCTGATATGCCGCTTCCTTAACTGCTCTGCGTTCAACGTCCGTTATCCTGGCAGGCACCGAGATAACAATCCTTGGTTTAAGGAAACCTCTGTGCCCGAGGGCGCGTCTTATGAAATATTTAAGCAGATATTCCGTCATTACATAATCTGAGATCACGCCTTCGCGAAGAGGAGTAATCGCGGAAATATTACCCGGCGTGCGACCTATCATCTGCCTGGCTTCCTCTCCGCAGGCCTTGATCTTTTCCGTATTGCGGTCATAGGCTATAAGGGCAGGTTCTTTTATGACTATACCCTTTCCTTTTATATAGACAACTATATTTGTCGTTCCCAGATCTATTCCGATATCTGTAGCTTTAAGCATTGGGATCACCTTTCACGTTGAGCATTTTTTTCAGATACTCGCCTGTATACGACCTTTCGTTTTCTGCAACTTCTTCGGGAGTTCCGGCTGCAATTATCTCGCCGCCCTTGTCTCCGCCTTCAGGACCCAGGTCTATGATGTAATCAGCCGTTTTTATAACATCCAGATTATGTTCTATAACGATTACTGTATTTCCGCCGTCTGCAAGTCTTTGAAGGATGCCGATCAGCTTGTTTACATCTTCAAAATGAAGACCGGTGGTCGGTTCGTCCAGGATGTATATCGTCCTTCCGGTACTGCGTCTGGAAAGTTCCGCAGCCAGCTTTATCCTCTGAGCCTCACCGCCCGAAAGCGTCGTTGACGGCTGCCCCAGCTTGACGTATGAAAGGCCGACATCATAAAGGGCCTGCAGCTTGTTCCTGATCATGGGTACTGCATCAAAAAATTCTAACCCTTCCTCTACTGTCATGTCCAGTACTTCGTATATATTTTTGCCCTTATATCTTACGTCAAGTGTCTCACGGTTGTACCTTTTTCCGTGGCAGACCTCACAGGGCACATATACATCCGGAAGGAAATGCATCTCTATTTTGATTATACCATCGCCTCTGCAGGCTTCACAGCGTCCGCCTTTAACATTAAAGCTGAATCTTCCTTTCATATAGCCTCTGGCTTTTGCATCCTGAGTCTTAGAAAAGAGATCTCTGATAAGGTCGAACACGCCCGTATATGTCGCGGGATTTGACCTCGGCGTCCTGCCGATCGGCGACTGGTCTATGTCGATGACCTTGTCAAGCTGCTCGTATCCAGAAATGCTTTTATGCTTTCCCGGTATCGTCCTCGCCCGGTTAAGCACCTTCAGCAGCTTCTTTTTGAGCACTTCATTTATAAGTGAACTCTTACCTGAACCGGAGACACCGGTTACACAGGTAAATACTCCAAGCGGTATCTCTGCATCTATATTTTTGAGATTATGCTCCTGCGCTCCTTCTATCTTAAGCCAGCCTGCAGGCAGCCTTCTTTTCTCCGGGATCTCTATTGCTCTCCTTCCGGACAGATAATCACCTGTTATGGATTCCGGACAGTTCTCTATCTCCTCAGCCGTTCCCATGGCTACAAGTCTTCCGCCATGTTCTCCTGCGCCCGGGCCTATGTCGACTATACAGTCAGCCTCCCTCATGGTCTCTTCGTCATGTTCTACTACAATTACCGTGTTTCCGAGGTCCCTGAGCTTTTTGAGCGTAGCTATAAGCTTGCTGTTGTCTCTCTGATGAAGGCCTATGCTCGGCTCGTCCAGTATATATGCCACGCCGACCAACCCTGATCCGATCTGAGTTGCCAGCCTGATCCTCTGTGCTTCTCCGCCCGAAAGCGTTGACGTCGCTCTTGAAAGAGTCAGGTAATTAAGTCCTACGTCTGTAAGGAACTTTACCCTGGCCTTTATTTCTTTTATGACCTGCTCACCGATAAACGCCTGCTGTTCGGTAAGCTTTAAATTATCAAGAAATACCGCAAGCTCATCAGCAGGATATTCCGTTACTTCAAAGATATTTTTATCAGAAACCGTTACTGCAAGCGATGTAGGTTTGAGCCTCTGACCTTTGCATGCAGTGCATGGAGTTATATCCATAAAGCTCTCGTATTCCTGCTTCATTGTGTCAGATGCTGTCTCGCGGTATCTCATTTCGCAATTCTTTATTATTCCCTCGAAAGGAATATCATAATCTCCTACGCCGCGCTGTCCTTTATAATGCACCTTTACTTTTTCACCTTTTGTCCCGTATATCAGGAGATCATGTATTTCCTTCGGATAATCTCCAAAAGGCGTTTCGAGTGAAAAACCGTATTTTACCGCCATTGCGGACAAAATGGCATATGTGAAGCTGGATTTATCCTTGCTTGACTGCCATCCGGGAACAGTGATACAGCCTTCCAATATCGACAGTCGCTTATCCGGAATTATAAGATCCTCTGAAAACTCCATCTTATATCCCAGGCCGAAGCATTCAGGGCAGGCTCCGAACGGATTATTGAATGAGAAGCTTCTCGGCTCGATCTCTTCCATGCTGATCTCACAGTCAGGGCAGGAAAAATTGGAAGAAAAAGACAAGGTCTTTCCGTCCATAGTGTCGATCAGCACGTTTCCGCCCGTAAGCTTCAATATCGTTTCCAGAGAATCGCTCAGTCGCTGTTTTATCGTGGGCTTTATTACCAGTCTGTCAACGATTATTTCTATGGTATGTTTAACATTTTTATCAAGGACTATTTCTTCGCTCAGGTCATACTGGTTCCCGTCCACGATCGCGCGCACAAAACCGCTGCGTTTCGCCTGTTCAAGCACTTTTTCATGGCGGCCCTTTTTCCCGCGGACGATCGGAGCCAGAAGCTGTATCCTTGTGCCCTCATCCATTTTCATGAGGTAATC
>CADBMM010000147.1 GCA_902795795.1 uncultured Lachnospiraceae bacterium
GAAGTAAAGCAGCAGTTAAAGCTCGGCACGGCAGCTGATATCATCTGCGATGCCGCAGTAGAGACAGAAGCAGCAACACAGGAAGCTGAAGACGCTGAGAAGGCAGCTGCCAAGGCTGTTGAAGAAGCGGTCAAGCAGGAAGCTGCAGAATAAGAAAAGGCACAGTGATAAAGGAGTTTTATCGATATGAGTCTTGTACCATATGTCATTGAACAGACCAGCCGCGGCGAACGCAGCTATGACATCTTCTCCCGCCTTTTAAAGGACAGGATAATATTCCTCGGTGAGGAAGTTACCGATGTCAGCGCCAGCCTGATCGTTGCCCAGCTGCTGTTCCTGGAATCGGAAGATCCGAATAAAGATATCTATCTTTATATCAACAGCCCGGGCGGATCGGTTTCGGCCGGTATGGCAATCTACGATACCATGCAGTATATAAAATGCGATGTGTCGACGATATGCGTAGGCATGGCGGCCAGCATGGGAGCGTTCCTTCTTTCAGGAGGCACAAAGGGCAAAAGAATGGCTCTTCCGAACGCGGAGATCATGATCCACCAGCCATCCGGAGGAGCGCAGGGTCAGGCTACCGATATAAACATAGTTGCCGAGCATATTTCCCGTATTAAGAAAAAACTCAATACGATACTTGCCGAAAACACCGGACAGCCGCTTGAAGTCATCGAAGCCGATACGGAGAGGGATAACTATATGTCCGCCGAAGAGGCAAAGGAATACGGCATCATTGATGCGGTAATTACAAACAGATAAAGAAAGACGGGGCTGTCGTTCAAGAATAATGCTTGGCGCAACAGCCCCGTGTTTGGATTTTGAACGATAAGCCCGAAGGCGGGTGTCCTGCTTGCAGGGCAAACATCTGAGGGTAACGAACAATCGCTCAGGCGAGCCTTCATCCTGAGCGATTAACCGGAAAGGATAAAAATGGCTAATAAAAACACACCAATAGCAAGATGCTCATTCTGCAATAAGTCCGCGGGACAGGTCAAGAGGCTTATCGCCGGCCCGGACGGAGTCTATATCTGCAACGAGTGCGTTGAACTATGTGAAGAGATAATTACGGATGAGGAAGCCGGAATACCTGAAGAAGTAGAAAACTGGGATATAAATCTTTTGAAGCCCAAAGAGATCAAGGAGATCCTCGATCAGTATGTAATAGGTCAGGAAGAGGCGAAAAAGGTTCTTTCCGTATCGGTCTACAACCATTATAAAAGGATACTCAATTCCGATTCTGACGATGTCGAACTGCAGAAGAGCAACATACTCATGCTCGGGCCGACCGGAAGCGGGAAGACCCTGCTGGCGCAGACGCTTGCAAAGATCCTTAATGTTCCCTTTGCCATAGCTGATGCTACGAATCTTACCGAAGCGGGATATGTCGGGGAAGATGTGGAGAACATTCTCTTAAGGCTTATCCAGGCTGCTGATTTCGATCTTGAAAGAGCCAGCTGCGGCATAATCTATGTCGATGAGATAGATAAGATATCAAGGAAATCCGAAAATACTTCGATCACACGTGATGTTTCCGGCGAAGGCGTTCAGCAGGCTCTGCTTAAAATGGTCGAAGGGACTGTTGCCAATGTTCCTCCACAGGGCGGAAGAAAGCACCCGCAGCAGGAATTCATCCATATAGATACAACGAATATCCTCTTCATCTGCGGTGGAGCGTTTGAAGGTATCGACAAGATAATAAAGACAAGGACGAATACAAAAGCAATAGGCTTCAATGCCGAGCTTGTTCAGGCAGAAGAGAAATCGATCGGTGAAGTCCTTAAAGACATAATGCCTCAGGACCTTATCAAATTCGGGATCATTCCCGAGCTTGTAGGAAGACTGCCGGTGGTCGTATCTCTTGAGAATCTTGATGAAGAAGCACTTATAAGGATATTAAAGGAGCCTAAGAATTCTCTTGTAAAACAGTATAAGAAGCTGTTTGAGCTTGACAACGTTGACCTTAAGTTTAACGACGACGCTCTTATGGCGATGGCAAAGGCGGCGCTGGAGAGAGGCACGGGAGCCAGGGGACTTCGCTCCGTCATGGAAAAGACCATGATGAATACTATGTTCGAGATGCCGTCCGATAACACGATAAAAGAATGCATAGTGACTAAAGAAGCTGTGGAAGGCAGCACTCAGCCGGAACTTATTAAGAAAACGGAGGATCTTCTTCCGGGAGGAACCGAAGAGCCGGCCGATAACGGAGAAGCAAAAGAAGCAGTATGAACGACAGAATGATAACAATGCCGGCAGTTGCGCTCAGGGCTACCTGTGTTTTGCCGGGAATGATATTGCATTTTGACATCAGCAGAACAAAATCCATAAAAGCAGTAGAAAATGCGATGGTCAACGACCAGCGTATTTTCCTTATTACGCAGCAGGATGTTAACTGCGAAGAACCCGGTATCGCCGATCTTTACAGTACCGGTACAATAGGCTCAATAAAACAGCTGATCAGAATGCCGAAAGGTATAGTGCGTGTGCTGGTCGAAGGTATCTCAAGGGCATCCCTCATAGAGCTTGCAGACGAGATACCGTTTCTGAAGGCGCGGGTGATGCTCTGTGATAATGACAGTCTTCCGACCTTCGGAACAGCTGAAAAAGAAGCATATCTGGATACGCTTAAGGATCTGTTCCTTGAATATGCCCGCGTAAGCCAGAAGATCAGTCAGGACGTGACCTTCCAGATCATGGAAATGAACGATGTCATGAAAATGGTGGATCAGATCGGGATCCAGCTGCCCTTTACATGGGTCCAGGCTCAGGCATTCCTTGACGAGACAGAGCCTGATAAACGTTATGAATCGCTCTGCGCATTTCTGGAAAATGAGATCGAGATCTTCAATATTCGGGCTGATCTGCAGGAACGCATAAAGGAGAAGCTTGACCAGAACCAGAGGGAATACGTTTTAAGAGAGCAGATCAAGATAATCCGTGAGGAACTGGGCGAGGACAATTCCCAGACACGAATAGATGAATACAGAAAGAGCTGCGAAGCCCTTGAAGCGCCGGCTTATGTGAAAGAGAAGATAAATGAAGAGATCGGAAGGCTTTCAAGCCTTGGCGAGAATAATCCGACGGAAGGCGGAGTTATCCGCGGATATATAGAGACACTTTTAAAGCTGCCGTGGGATAAGGCATCCGTGGACAATAATGATCTTGCAAGGGCAAGGCAGATCCTCAAAGAGGATCATTACGGTCTTGAAAAGATCAAGGAGAGGATCCTTGAATTTCTGGCTGTAAGGACACTTACAAAGAAGGGCGAGAGCCCGATACTTTGCCTCGTGGGGCCTCCCGGAACAGGTAAAACATCCATTGCAAGGTCGGTAGCCAGGGCGCTGGATAAGAAATATATCCGCATGAGCCTGGGTGGAGTGAAAGACGAAGCTGAGATAAGGGGCCACAGGCGTACCTATATCGGAGCGATGCCTGGACGTATTGCAGAAGGCATGAAGCAGGCCGGAGTCAGAAACCCGCTTATGCTGCTGGATGAAATAGACAAAGTCGGGGCGGATTACAGAGGAGATCTTTCTTCAGCGCTTCTGGAAGTGCTGGATCCTGAGCAGAACTGCAATTTCTCCGATCATTATATCGAGATTCCGATAGATCTTTCAGATGTGCTTTTCATAGCTACGGCCAATGACAGCGCAACGATACCGCGCGCCTTGCTTGACCGTATGGAAGTAATAGAAGTTTCAAGCTATACGGATATCGAGAAATTCCATATAGCAAAAGAACATCTGATACCGAAGCAGAGAGAAGCCAACGGTATAGCTGCTTCGGCACTTCGCATATCAGACAAGGCGCTGGATGAGATAATTTCCGGATATACGAGGGAAGCCGGCGTACGTCAGCTTGAACGTGAGATCGGTACGATATGCAGGAAGAGCGCGCTTAAAATGCAGGAAGACCAGGTGAAAAAGGTCAGCGTAAGCGGCAAAAACCTTGAAGAGTTCCTGGGCAGACGGAAATATCATATCATAAAGGCCAACTCGAAACCGGAGGTCGGCATCGTGCGGGGGCTTGCATGGACAGCTGTCGGCGGCGTGACTCTTCAGGTCGAAGTTAACATAATGCCGGGGAAGGGCGAATTCAAACTTACAGGTAAGCTTGGAGACGTCATGAAAGAGTCGGCTCAGGCCGGAATAAGCTATATACGTTCAGTTGCAGAAGAATACGGGATCGATCCCGATTTCTTCCAGAAGAACGACATACATATCCATATCCCTGAGGGAGCGGTGCCTAAAGACGGCCCAAGTGCCGGTATAACCATGGCGACGGCAATGCTTTCAGCCATAACAGGGATACCTGTACGTTCAGATGTGGCAATGACAGGCGAGATCACACTTCGAGGAAGGGTCCTGGCGATCGGCGGGCTTAAAGAAAAAATGCTGGCAGCCAAAAAAGCCGGAATCAAAGTCCTCGCGATCCCGGAACAGAACCGCGGCGACGTGGATGAAATAGAAGACGAGATAAAAGAAGGCCTGGAGATCAACTTCGTTGAAGAGATGAAGCAGGTCCTGGCGATAGCCCTTGTAAGAGAGACAAAATAAATGATCGTAAAAAAAGCAGCTCTGGATATAGTCTGCGGGATCACGAGCGCCCTGCCGGATACCGGGCAGTGCGAGGCGGCCTTTGCCGGGAAATCCAATGTTGGAAAATCCTCGCTCATTAATGTCCTTATGAACAGAAAATCGCTTGCGAGGACCAGCTCGCAGCCCGGTAAGACCCAGACGATAAACTTTTATCATATCAATGACGAAATGTTCCTCGTGGATCTTCCGGGATACGGCTATGCCAATGCGAGCGTTTCCGTAAAAGAAAAATGGGGCAAGATGATCGAGAAATACCTTTACACGTCAAAAGGACTAAAGGCGGTATTTCTTCTGGTCGATATAAGGCATGACCCTTCGAAAAATGACAAGCTTATGTACGACTGGATCGTCAGCCGTAATTTCAGACCGGTGATAATTGCGACTAAGCTGGATAAAATAAAAAGAAGCCAGGTGGCTAAACAGCTGAAGGCTATAAGGGAAGGCCTTGGCCTGTCAGGAGACGATATAATAATACCTTTCTCCTCTGTAACCAGACAGGGAAGAGACGAGGTATGGGAGATCATCGATTCCCTGTCAGGCAGGGAAAGTGCGGAAGAAAATGGCGATAGTTAAAGCAGAAGACCTGCAGCATGTATATGCTGAAGTCGATGAAGACGGAAAAGTGACGGCGGCGGTGACCGCTCTTTCGAATATCGATCTGGAAGTGGAACCCGGACAGTTTATCGGCATTTTGGGCCATAACGGTTCGGGCAAATCTACGTTCGCAAAGCATATCAATGCCCTTCTTACGCCGACAGGCGGAACGATGTATGTCGAAGGCATGGATACCAGGGACGAAGAAAAGATCCTGGATATAAGGCAGACGGCAGGTATGGTCTTCCAGAATCCCGATAACCAGATCATAGCATCAGTTGTAGAGGAAGATGTAGGTTTCGGACCGGAGAACATGGGTATCCCCTCAGATGAGATCTGGAGGCGTGTCGATGAAGCACTTGAAGCTACAGGGATGACAGCCTACAGGGAGCATTCCCCTAACAAGCTTTCCGGAGGGCAGAAACAGAGAGTCGCCATAGCCGGAGTCATGGCAATGCGTCCAAAATGTATAATCATGGATGAGCCGACAGCCATGCTCGATCCCGTTGGGCGTGTCGAAGTGCTTGACGCGGTAAAGAAGCTCAATAAAGAAGAGAAAGTTACGGTCATTCATATAACGCATTACATGAATGAAGTTACAGACGCCGATTATCTTTATGTCATGGATAAGGGGCGAATAGCCCTCGAGGGCAAGCCCGGGGAAGTTTTTTCGCAGGTAGAAAAGATGAAAGAGCTTGGGCTTGACGTCCCGCAGGTAACTGAGCTTGCACACGAACTCAGGAAAGAGGGAGTGGATATCCCGGCTGACATTCTTACAGTAGACGAAATGGTGGAAGCGATATGCCGCTTACGTTAGAACACATAAATTATATATACGGTGAAGGCACGCCTTACGAGATTAAAGCTCTGGATGATGTCTCACTTACTATCCCAGACGGTCAGTTTGCCGGGATCATCGGACACACAGGAAGCGGTAAATC
>CADBMM010000148.1 GCA_902795795.1 uncultured Lachnospiraceae bacterium
ATTACTATCATTATTTTTCCAGCGTTTTGATGGCGGAAGCTTCTTTTGTGACCGGAATCGATGTGTCGGTGATCAGCTATTATTTCTCATATTTGATTCCGTGTGAACTCATGACTTTTGCTTCATACTCTTTTTCAAAGGCCTTATTGAAGAAAGACTTGAGCATTTTTGTTGCGGTTGTTTTGATTCTGCTGACGGATGGATTGACATCTTATCTGCACGATCATCTGTATTATTGCCCGTTTGGCTATGATTATGCCTACGCTTTGTCAATGGTTGCTTTTGCCTTCGTGGTTCAAATGGCCGAAGATGAGAGGTATCGCACACAGGATGTTTTTGTTTCCTGTCTGCTTCTTGCGCTCACAATCGGCTTTAAAGGACCGAACGGACTGGTTGTTTTGTTCGCTTATGGAGCTGTTGCCTTCAGTCTTCTTCTCAAGAAAAAGTGGAAGCACGGATTTGGACTTGGTTTTTTATGGCTTTTCTGCTTCTTTGCCACTTATTTCCTTTTTTTGACCAATATCAGGCAAACATCCAGAGAAGCAAATGGTCTTGAATTTCTTGGCCTTTTAGGTTCTTTTGACACGAATCCTTTTGCCATAAAGATTTTAAGCAAGCTGATCGGTTTTGGTTTTCCGGACAATGGGCTCAGCAGAATAATTTCCTTAGGCTTGTATGTTTTATTAAATAATGTCGGCGCTATGGTTTCCTTAGCTTTTGCGGTAATCAGTCTGTTTCCTCTTATCAAGAAAAAGAAGGATCTTACGGTTTTGCTGGCGCTGATTGGAACTTCTTTATGGGGGATTTTGTTGACAATCATTACGCATCAGGATGGCAACAGTCAAATGTATTTCATTATGTCGGCTTTACCTTTCTGCGTTTTATCCGGCCTTTATGCACTGGAGATGTTGGAACCGAATAAGCAGATGCTGATTAGTGCTTTGATCATCCTATTGATTCTGTCATCAGGAGATATCCTTCGTTTTGTAAGAAACTGTACTTATGTCAATGTAAATAATGCCTACAACCTTCGTAATGGCGGCGAAACCAATGAGGATCGAAGGTATTATTTCACCGATGAGGAATATGAATTGGCGCTGTGGTTGAAGGAAAACACCGGAAGTAATGACTACATCGCCTTGGATATCTTTGAATATGGCAAAATGCGAAAGGAAGTCATGCTAGGTGTTTTTTCAGAACGGTTTATCTGGAACGATGGTCAGTATTCTTCAGAAAGTGAACGAAACAGAAGAAGAAAACTTGCTGTCGATGCCTTAAAAGGCGATGAAGCCGCGCTGCAGGAAATGAAAAAGGAAAAGGTCAAATATCTGATTCAAACTCTTTCTCAGAATCCTGACGATGTGATCGAGGGCTTGGATATTGTTTATGAAAAGGGTGGCTACAGAGTGTATTCTCTGGATTGATCGGGAGCAACAATGAAACTGAAGAATTATACAGTCAGACGGTGCAAGAAAGACGAATACGATAAATTGATTGCTTTTCTGCATGACTATTGGAGCGCAAATCATGTCTTCTGTCGAAATAAGAAGATTTTTGAGTTCCAGCATGGTACTGCAGAGAGTGGCGAATATGATTTTGTGATTGCTGTTCATAACGAAAGCGGCGAGATCCATGCCGTTTTGGGTTACATCACAACCACAAGATATAACAGAAATGATACGGAGGTACCGGAAGCGGTCTACGGCGCTTTATGGAAAGCTCGTGATGATGTGAAGGATAAAGAAGCTGGCAAATTAGGTTTGGCTGTATTGCAATATCTTCTAAAAGCTTATCCAAATTCTGATTACATTACACTTGGCTTATCCAAAGACAGTCAGTCCATCTACCAGGCTCTGCATTTTGAATTTGGTGCAATGAATCATTATTACGTTGCCAATCCTGCAATCAATGAGTTTTTTATTGCCGAATCACCCGAAATTGATGGTGAAGAAGACAATGGCGAATATGTGATCAGGGAAGTGAAGGAAGTTCCTGCAGGAATGGAGAACAGATATCATCCTGATAAAAACGCAGTTTATATTGAGAACCGTTATCTGAAGCATCCTTTCTATCATTATTCTCTTTTGGGAGTATGTAAAAAAGAAGAGCCGCTTTGTCTTTGGGTTACTAGAGAAATTGAGGTAGAAGGCCACAGATGCATCAGGATCGTTGATATGATTGGCGATTTAGAGAAGATTGAAAATATAAAAGGGCAGGTCATTGCTTATCTGAAAGAAAGAGACGCCGAATACATTGACTGCTACAATTACGGCATTGATAAGCGTGTATTTCTAAAAGCGGGGTTTAAGGAAGTGGGAAAAGCTACAATTATTCCGAATTATTTTGAACCTTTTGAAAAGAAAAACGTCGACATTCATTATGCAGCTTACGCAAAAAAGCCCATTGTTGTTTTTAAAGGGGACGGGGATCAGGATCGGCCGAACCTGATTGGTATATAATAATTTCGTGTCAAAGTGGAGGATTGAAAAAAATGAATATTGAAGAAAAAGTGAAAGAGATCATCGCAAAAGTGTTGGAAGTCCCTGTTGA
>CADBMM010000149.1 GCA_902795795.1 uncultured Lachnospiraceae bacterium
GCACTTTTCAGAAATAATTTTTGTTACGGGTAAAGAAAAAGCAGATCTCCAGTTTTAACGGAAATCTGCTTAAGTAAATGACATTGATTCAGATCCTCAAAAATGCAATGCTCTGTTTTAAACGGGATTCTATACTCCCAGTCAGTCTTGTTTGGTTTTGAAGGATAAATCACATTAAGTCGGTCACTTATCAAAATCTGATCTTCGGGCATTTCCTTTGAATTAATAGCAAGTTGTAAATAGACACTGTTTCCGGTCTGATTCACTATTTCATAGAAATAATGATTTTCGGTATGCCAATCGCTTTTCGTTCCTGGCACGTCCGGAAACACTCTATCCATATAGGTAGTTTTAAATCTAGTATATGTTCGATTGCACTTGTTGAGATCGACCGCAATTAATCCCTTTTCGGAGCGGCTCACTGCCCACTCTCTGACCAAAGAAGCGATCTGATGTAACGATTTATTCTTAGCAGCCTTTTCTGAACTATTCGCTGCTTTCGATCCCAATTCGGTAAGATATGGAATCATTGCATCCGCAATTTTAGCGCTCCATTCTGCATGGAATTTTGCCATTCTCGGCCAGTCAGCCTCATTGGTGATACTAACGCCCTTCAAACTATATGTTATCCAAGAGGCCTTATGATCATTAGCGCGTGCCCAGTTCAGATCTGAAGTTCCAATCTGAGCTTCAATCTCGTCCTTGTGCTCATACAGAATGTCGAACCCACGCTTATTTTTTGACGCATTACTATTACTCATCCAGAGAGCAACCCATGCCTCATTATAGTTTGCAACACAGCTGATACTGAATCCTCCGATTCCAAAGAAACCAGAGCACCAGTTACTCGTTCCGGGAGTAACATTGCCAAAAGAGCCACGATGGCTATGTGCCTGCTGAATCAATGGCAAGGCATAAGTCCAGTACCTCTTACGAAGTTCATAGCGTCCTTCTTCAGCTACTTTGTCATTTTCCTCATTCCGGAGATAAAATGCCAGATCCATAGGATCCAGATTATACAGATGGAAGAGCTTTCGGAGAATAGATAATTTCAGTGAGGTACTGGTGCCCTTTTCAAAGTAAAGGTTTTCATCGACCTTGATGGCGCTGCGCAGTTTGTCTGGATCAGTGCTGATATAAGCCGCCAGGTCAGTTGTGCTGCTCTGGCTAAAAGCCAGGCTGGAAAGCACCGACTTGTCCTTCTGATAAAGATACTTGATAACGTGTTCCAGCATATCGGCCCAGCTCGTCACGGGCTGTTCCAGATTCTGATAGCTGTACTTCACGATATTCTTGCCCGTCAGATCCACATTCTCATCATCCAGGGTGCAGGAATCAAATTCCTTTTCTTCCGGGACAAACGATGTCGTGGGGAAGGACCAAATCTTTCTCGCGTAGGCGAGAAGCTCCGCATTGCGCTCTTCCAACTCCGGCAGGCCCCAGGAATCTTTTTGCGCAATTCTCTGATTCATCCTTAAGCCGCTGGCTTTGTAGCCGCCCTGCTCAGCATCCCTCTTATCAATGAAGGAGTTGTTACTAAGACTCGGATTGTATCCAGTCAGGGTCAGATTAGCCAACCGATGCAGCCAGGTAGTATGGATTTCTTCTGCGTTCGGCCCGAGCGCTTCCACCCAAACAGGTGTCAAATGCTGCGGCATGATGTGCTCGATCGTATAAGTGCTGTTGTCCAGATGGGTGTAAACATCCTTCGATTCAATTATGCCGTAGTTCTCCATCCGTTCAAATAGATAGGCTTTATACTTGCCTCGCATCAGATAAACGGCCTTATTCCCAAGCGCCTCTGTGAACTCCTTGTCGTCCGGGAATCTGCCGCTTTCCTTTTTGGACAAAAGGGCATAAATGAACTTGGGCACATAGTTGTTCGGAGTATTATCGTAACGGAGTATTTCCCTGTTCAAATTTAGGAATATCTTGTTTAAGGCATTCGTCGGCACTTCACAGATATTCCTGCGGAACAGATAATTCTCTGTAATTTCAAAGATCTGAAGGACGTCGTCTACAGACAGCTTCTTATCCTGATTTAGACGGAGCACCTCCAGGAAAAACGGACGAGTAACGACGATATCCAGCCTTTTCAGACGGTATAGGCAGTCATCCAGCTTCTTATTGTTCAAGCCGCTCTTACAGGTAAGGAGCTTTTCAAAGTAACGGGCATATTGAAGCAGATCCGAGAGCAGCTTCTCCGTTGGAAGTTCTGCCTCCTCAGCATACTTTTTGAATGCCCGATAGACGTTGCTGATCGTTGGTGTCACCAAGGTTTTTACGCTCAGATAGTCACGTACAAATCCGCTGACATCACCAGCAGTATTCTTTTCAATCTTGGTCCAGAAACTATCATAGAAATATTCCTGGTCCTTCGGTGACAACCCCATCAGAATGTAATTTCGGATCTTATCGCCTTCCTGCAGGGCCAGCCCGGTGGAGTTAAGGCTTTCAAAGATCAGTTGAGGGTCATCTCCGTGGTCGAGTGTGATACTGATAATTTCCAGTTTCCCGATGGCATCATAAAGCTCGTCGACTGTTACCTCTTCCTTCAGAACTTGATCATAGAAGTACTGATAATTGATGGTCAGATTCGATCCCCGATCATAGTCCTCTACAGGTCCAAATAATTTCTCAAGAGCTATGCGGTCTTCCCGAACGGGACGAAGCTTAATCTTGTCATCCTTCTTTGCCCAGGGTGCAATGATAAAACGCTGCAAGATCTGCTGATCGAGATCCGTCTCCTCCGTATGCACCAACCCTGCTTTGACAAGGTTACTGATGGCCAAAAGTAGGAGCGTGACCGTGGTCAGTCTTTGCTGGCCATCTATGATGTGAAATTCAATCTTACTGCCATCCGGCACCACCTGTGAGACAAGGCTCCCAAAGAAGTGACTGCTACGGCGATTATGGATGACCTTCTTCAAGTCTTCATATAGCTGCGTGCAATTCTCAATTTTCCAGTCGTACTTTCTCTGGTAAACCGGAATCACATATCGATTACTGGCACCCTCCATAAATCCAAGTAGTTTTGCTTCTGAGCCTTTCATGAAGCGACTTCCTCCTGCTTCTTGTTAGTGTTCGTTTGTAAGCCTTTCTCCGTTCAACTCACTCCGCCCTTATCCACTCGCCCTTCTCGTTCACATAGTACCCATCCGGCGTGGATGTGTTGACCGCCAGGCTACCGTTCTTGAACAGGTAGTACCACTTGCCGTCGATTTGAATCCAGCTTCATTCTCACGTACCGTAGCCAATCTTTTACCAATCTTTTCTTGTGCCCGTGTACATTAAATGTTCA
>CADBMM010000150.1 GCA_902795795.1 uncultured Lachnospiraceae bacterium
AAGAATATGTTCTTGGGAATAAAGAAACCTGGATATTCTTTACCGGTACATCAAGTCCGAGAAGTTCTATATACGAATCTTCATTAGAATCAACTCTATATAAATCATCTTCAGCGGTAAGACCTTCGCCTATGTTCATTGTCCGCGGAACGATCTCATGAAATGTCAATGATTCCCAAAAGCGATAATTATATACTACCACTTCGACAATAATTGCAATTATTAATACGCATACTATTTTCTTCTTATCTTTAAAAAGTCTCATCCTCAATCCTTCTTAGTCAATCTGACAAATACATTTCTCTTTTGAAAACTTATCAGGTTTATTGAGCAGACACTATTTATAACTTTCTTGTTTTTCTCCCTTTTCCTTTCAGGAGATCAAACGATGCTTTTACAGCAATTGCCAGTATCAGCTGCAATAACGCAGTAAAAATCATGAATGCAGTATATTCCCGATCAAAGAACTTCGAAACATGTTCACCGATTCTCGGCTCCAGTAGTACATGAATGATAAGAATATAAATCGAGGCTTCTCCCAGATAGCTTAACACCTTTGCAAAAACAGAGATGTGATCGCTGATGTAGGAAGAAAGCTGGTAAACAAGCAGCGTCCCTGACATTGCACCAAGCAGGACAAGGCCGTAGTTTCCGTAATTCCTAGCAATAATCTCCATACTGCCGGCGTAAATCATATATGCCCACACAGGCGACAGGAGAAAGTAAACATAGTTCCTTTTACTAATCTGTTCCAGGACATTCTTTTCCCGACAAAGCCGCCCCAAATGGTAAAATATAAGGGAGTAGCACGCAATGTCGATGCTCCAGGGTAGCCACCATTCCCGCTTGCCCATGATCACACCGAGCACCGATACAAGGACAACCGCAACCGTGAGCTGTTTTCTATTTGCCGTAACCGCTGCCAGCAAAGAGTATATAGCCCTTGTAACAAAAAGCATCAGGATAAAAAAGACTGGACCAACGCTTTCTGCGTTGGGGAACAGTTTCCGAGCATAGGACATCCCCAGCAGGTATTTTTTGAACCCGCCGGCAAAGTACGCTGGACTCCACCTGGAACAATCCAAAAGGAAAACACCGGCAACAAAGACCACGTACGGGAGCAGAAAGGTCTTCGTCATTTTTTGAATGTTCGAGCCAATCGGGCGGTTCTCTTTGTAAAAGTAACCGGAGAAGATTACAAATGCCATTGTATGGCAGGAGTAAATTATATTCCGCAGGGTCCTGTCGATCGCAAATTGACTGATCAACATGGCGCAGATGAAAATCCCTTTTGCAATGTCAATGGTGGGATCTCTTCTGTTCTCTGACAGTTTCACCGGAAGATCAGACGATTTATACCGCCGTCTGCGTGCATACCACGTTTTCAGAAACTCAATGGTGGCCGCAATCACGCATGCAAAGAGTATTTCTATTATAATCAGTATCCAAGCTCTTGAGTTTCCAGACAATCCTGCTTTATCCAGAATAAGATTAACATAGATGCCCATTGTTTCCAGCGCATACAGGTGCACGCACATCACGGTCAGGCTGATCTTCCCGATATAGGACAACACGATTCCTTTTTTGTTTCCTTTTGAGATCAGATAGATCAACAGGCAGCCGGACAGGCCGACAGGAACGGAAAAGAACAGATCATTCAGGCTTGCAACAACAAAGCCAATGTTGCAGTACCCGAAAGCGATTCCGAAAAGCAGGCAGACCTGCGCTGCCAAATAATGATACCACCGCACTTTGGAAAGAATATTATGCTTTCTGATCTCATACCCAATCCACAGGAAAAAGGACGCCAGCATACCGGATTGGATGCTGAAGGGAAGCCAGAGAAAGCGGGCCGTAAGATAGGCCGCAAGCCCAATACCAGCCGTGCAGAATCCCAGTTTCCTGTCATCTTCTGTCCAACTCAGCAGAGACTGAAAGATCATCTGCGCAAAAAACATCGCCGGCAGAAACCAGACTGCTCCGATCCTTGTCCCAATCTCAACCGGTCCAAAGCTGGTGATGGATCCGGAAGCGAAAAAACTTCTGATTAAATCTTTGCCTATAACTGAAGTTACAGTTTGGATAGAGGAGTCGTGAAATAAAAAATGACAATTGAATACATCTGTGATCAGGACTGCAAAACAGGTATAGAAATACGGAACCATCAGACGGGAAAACCTTGCGGCCACATATTCGCATGTAAGATCTTTTTTCTTTAGTGTATAGCCGCTTATCAGGAAAAACATAACAAGATGAATGCCATAGACGAATTGAAAGCTGATTCCAGAAAGGCCGCCGCTTACGTGCCCGATAATTACAAGAAGTATTGCAAGCCCTTTTGCATTATCAATCCATTTTTCCCTACTTTTTGTCATGAGTTCCATTTTCCTTTGACATAGCATAAGTTTCATGAATAAAGGGTGCAGCATATGAAACCGCTTACAGACACGCCTCTACCATTTTCTTGTACAGAGTTCGTCGACATCAAGCACCAGAAAGCCCCCTTGGAACTATTGTTTGCAATCTCAGAAGCTATGCTGCATCCAGCATGACCAAGCTTTATTTATGCCACTTCATTACCTTGAAACGATATCTCGGGAGTCGAGCTTTCAATGCTTTTTCCTGAAAATGGTGTTTCTGTTCTCTTAGATTCTCTGTTAGCTGCGGCGCAACTTCTTTCATTATGCTTTTCGGTTTTCTTATCAATCCTGTTTTGAGTTGTTCCAATAGTCCGCCCCTGGCATCATCGATGCTCTGTGCTACTTGATTTGAAAGACGCCAGAGAAGCAGCTCGTAATAACAGCTTTGTCTTGCATAATGCCAGAAGATTTCAGCATAATCCGAATCGACAATATGCCATGGTTTATCGGGTCCCGCAAAATGTATGATTTTAGGTGCTTTATACGCAGTCATGTATTCTTCATACAGATATTTGGGTGCTTTGGAAATAATCTGCGGAATGCGAATTCCTCTCCAGTTGGTCATTACATTCCACGCCATGTCGACCGCTTTATAGCGGCCCTGCGCAAGATAGTTCAGCACATCTTGATCCAGCAGTTCCCATTGATATGAGGCTGCAAATGAAAGCATTTCTTCGCTTGTATAGGTCTTCCGAAATTCCTCGAGATTAAATACTATTACACCCGCCTGGAAGTACTCATAAGGATGCTCAATCTTTAAGATCTCATCCATGTATTTTTTCTTATTTGGCTCGAATCCATTGTAGAGCCCCGCTGTATCCGCATCACGGCTAGCAGCCAAAAGATATCCGGAAATATCTGCCTGATAGAGTTCTGCAGGATCTGCATTTACAACGAGATCGCTGTCGAGATACAGCATCTTTTGATAATCGGGAAACACTTCCGGTAGAAGAAGACGATAATATGTTTCCACGTGGAAGTGGCCGCGAAGATAGAGATGCTCAAATTGGCTTGCGTACCGCTCTATGTTGTAGAACCGGACGCTCATATTGTCTGTATCCGAAACACTTTGGATCAACCGTTGTTGATTCAATTCGGAGATATCCCGAGTCAGGATGATAATGTCGTAGTTATTTGCTTTGCTTATGTTATTTTTGATAGATAGCAATACGACAGAAACATACGGAACATAGTAATCGTTTGCTGACAGGACAATCGCCACATTGTTTTCAGGATATGCAGGCTTCAGCTGTTTTGGAGGCTCTGTATTCAGGATACAGACCGTCGGAAATTCTGCAAATCGAAACTTCGTATGTTTCTTTAAAAACCTACAATATATATTCACCAATCGCTCTGCAAGATGTCCTAGAGTACGGATCGCTTCAACAGAGTAATCAGAAATATCGATACGTTTTCTGCATTCTTCTAAGATGTCAAATTCCCATTGAGAAAACGCAAAGAAAATATCCTTCCTCATGATAAACATGTTGTTGAGCACGGATAAAGGCTGATCCAGGTATTCTTTTGCGGTCTCTGTATACTCAGGGTATTTTTCTGCTATAACATCCAGCATGATGTTCAAATCTTTTTCAAATAAACCGCTTGATTTATAGAATTGTTCCCGCATAGTCGCCCCTTGATTGGGCATCATGGAGAGGTCTTTTTCTTCCGGCAGAATTACATCATATTGACTGCAAATCTGTCGGAGCGTCTCTGGATCTAAGCCAAGATACTTTTCTGTTTCTTCCGTAAGATGATGAATATTTTGATTTTCCCAGCGATCATACGGGATATCCGCATTGCAAAAAGATAGATAGCGCCGATAATGGAAAAAGCCATAGTAATCTGCATCCAGGTTCTTCCATGCCCAGTACTGCGCAGTAAGCTCACAATACTGCTTGTTTAGCGTGGAAATATTGTCACCGGTATCATCATGCAGGATATCCGGCAAGCGGAAAGATGCCGTTGCACTTCCGACTTGAATCGGCGTTAAAACTTCATTCGATATTGTTTCTGATGGTTTATGACAGGATATCAGGATCTTTACATTTTTCATATATAATCAGCCCCAAAGTCTATAAAATCTGCAAATTCTTTTGCAAAAAATATTTTCTTAATTCTTTTAAGGAATCAGTACGTCTCTGCTTTCTTCAGTGCTGCGGCGATTACGGCATCCATGTCATAGTATTTGTATTCACCCAGACGTCCGCCGAAGATGACTTTTTCCTCGGCTTCGCCGAGTTCTTTATAAGCCGCATAGAGCGCGGTGTTCTTCTCGTCGTTGACCGGGTAATAGGGCTCGTCTCCCGGTTTCCACTCGCTGGAGTATTCCCGGCTGATCACAGTCTTCGGAAGCTCGTTCCCCTCTGCGTCCCGTCCGAACTCAAACCACTTGTGCTCGATGATGCGTGTCCAGGGCGTTTCACGATCGGTATAGTTCACGGCTGCGTTTCCCTGGAAGTTCGGCATGTCCAGCACTTCCGTTTCAAAACGGACGCTGCGGTACTCCAATGTCCCCAGGCGATAGTCATAATACGCGTCGATCGGTCCGGTATACAGCACCCGGTCTGCCAGCTGATCGAGCTCTTCCTTGTTCTCCAGATAGTCCACGCCCAGACGGATCTCGATTCCGTCAAGCATATTGGCAACCATCCTGGTATATCCGCCGATCGGGATGCCCTGGTACAGGGCGTTAAAATAGTTGTTGTCGAA
>CADBMM010000151.1 GCA_902795795.1 uncultured Lachnospiraceae bacterium
CGGGTTTGTTTTCTGTGACAGGTTCCATAATGTTCCAAATCCCTCAGGTGTAAACAGGGCGATCAAGAGAATCGTATCGTCATATAACAGCGAAGAAATCCTGAAGGCCAGAAGGGAGCGGCGGGAGCCGCTTATCCTTCCGGAGTTCTCCTGCCATCAGCTTCGGCATACGTTCTGCACAAGGTTATGTGAGAACGAGACGAATCTGAAGGTGATCCAGTCTGTGATGGGACATCGGGACATAAAAACGACGATGGACGTATACGCAGAGGCGACAGACACAAAGAAGAGGGAATCCTTCGACAAGTTGTCTATGATGGACATTTTTTGAAAATTGCGTTGTAGTAGTATAGCTGTTGTTATATACTTGAAATCCGAAGAGAAAGTCATTATTAGGTCCCTTAGCCCTTGTTGGCAGACTAGAAGGATGGCTTTCTCTTTTGTTATGCCCTTCGAGTGGTCAACTGCTTTATATTATGGTTTCAAAAACACGGGCCTTCTTTGAGGTGTCAGAAATTAGTTACAGGCGTTCCAATCAAGCGTAAAAGCTGTAGTAGAGCGGGATAAGGCATACTATAATAATAAATAGATGGATATCGCCGAAATCTGCAAGGAAAGAAGATTGGATCAGTTGGTGAAATTGACCGGCAGGTATGAGTATTCCGGACAGTGGGAGGATTAGGATGAGAACGAGAGTATTCCATTGTTTGCACACGGTTACAATTCTGATAGTTTGCATAGCAGTTTCGCTATTGGTAGCATCATGCGGAAATGTAACAACGGAGTCTGGCACAAAAGAAAGCTCTGTTGCAGATCGGAATAACACACCAGCAGAAAAAGAAGAAGTGGATTCAGTTCTGCAGGAATCAAATGAGTCGAATGAACAGGATATATCTAAGAGTGCAACGGCAGAGGTATTCTCGGATGATAGTACTGTTTCCGAAGAGAATCATAATTCGGAGGGGAGTACTATTAGTAGTGAAGAGAATCTAAGTTCCACAGAGATGGAGGAAGAATTAGAAGAAGTCATTTCTGGCCTAGAAGAGAGTATAGAAGAAAACGATCAGAAAACCTCTGAGCTTAAAGTGCAAGGTGGCATAGGAGAGGCTCTGCACTTTCGTGATGGCACTCAGACCGTTGAAGTAAGAGGTCTTAAATTCGAACTGCCATCAGCATGGGAGTATATAATCAAAGACGATGAAAAAAGGCCACTAATTACGGCATTTCCATTTGGAACCGATAGTAATGATCCGTTCATCACGATAATTGCTGTGGTAATTGATGGGGGGACGTATGAGGAAAATGTATCGATACTGGAAGGGCAAGAACAGGCATCAAGCTGAAGTAACTATAGGATCATTTATTGTGATGCGTTGGCTTTTTTAATCCGACGATAATTGGTCAAAATCTCCCGACACTAAGTGGCTAGAATAACCCGACTCTAACATGGTTACAGCTAACAGGAAAGTGATGATTATGTATAATTTCAGCGAGCCGATGAAATGGAAATTCAAGAAGAAAACGAAAGGTACGGAAAATGAATGAGACTTATATATCATTTTATCTGAAGGCAGGCAGGATCCGCGTTTTTGTCAGTACCTTGCGAGGGATAGGAAGTCCATCAAGGATCTGCTTCATGACTGATGACGAGGAAAAGACGCTTTTGATCCTGCCTCATGATAAGCGAGATTTTTTGTCACACAGTGTTCCGCCAAAAGTATATATTGGTACTAGCGGGATGGAAGTCAACAGCAAAAGGCTTTGCAGAATTATCGCAGAACAGCATGGATGGGATATGTCAAAGTCATATCGTGTTCCGGGGATAATTATTCCTGACAAGAAGGTGGCTGTGTACAGATTGGGGGACGCGGAGACAATCAATAGCTAAGCATCAATGCGTTGAAAACGTTTTGAACGACAAAGATATAAGGGATCCAGGATACCATTAGTCAGATGTTCACATATATTCATATCGCTCACTCTGTCAGCCCATCGATTATCGCTTTTCCGGCACTGGTGCCGATTCTGGAGGCGCCGGCTTCGATCATTGCCAAAGCAGTTTTCGTATCCCGAATACCGCCGGCGGCTTTGATCTTTAACTCATCGCCGACACAGCTTTTCATCAGCCGAACGTCTTCGATGGTCGCGCCAACCGCCTTCCCTGCAGCGGGGGTTCCGAAGCCCGTACTGGTCTTGATAAAAGTGGGGCGAACTCTCAGAGCAATCTCGCAGAGTTTCTTCTTCTCGTCATCTGTAAGATAGCAGTTTTCGAAAATGACCTTACTGGTAAGACCGT
Source organism: uncultured Lachnospiraceae bacterium (assembly GCA_902795795.1). GTDB lineage: Bacteria > Bacillota > Clostridia > Lachnospirales > Lachnospiraceae > Alectryocaccobium. The sequence continues at coordinate 2,297 of CADBMM010000151.1, forward strand.
ACGCATTGCAGACCTCAACGATCCGTCTCATCTCGTTTTCGACATAGGACCAATTGCCGCTTTTGAGTTCAACCAGGTTTACGACATAATCCACTTCGTCGGCGCCTTTGGCGATGACATCCTGTGTTTCGAAAACCTTTGTTTCAACCGTACACTGTCCCAGCGGGAAAGAAACCGCTGCATCAACGAGAACGCCGCTGCCTTCCAGAACCTTTTTGCAGAATGGAACGGGAGCGTTATTGATGGCGACGGTTTTAAATCCGTATTCGGCTGCCTGAGTGCAGTGACGGCGAAGCTCTTCTTCGGTAACGTAAGGTTTTAGCATCGTTTGGTCGATCATCTTGGCGAGTTCTTTTTTAGTCATGAGAAAGCCTCCTTTATAATGTGCTTAGTCTTTCATACAGGGGTATCATTGCAGCATAGCAATCTTCAAATAATGCTTTTACAGGTTCATAATCGGCATGCCGTACAGGGTCATATTCAAAACTCCTATCCGGATGAATAAAGCGGGTGACGGCTGAAAAATCAGGCAGTACGCCAACACCAACGCCACCGCATACAGCCGCACCCGTGGAGGTTGCTTCTTCCAGCTTATCCATAAGCACAGCACGAACTCCAAATATATCTGCCAGCATTTTACAGATTTCATCGCTTTGTGCCAGACCGCCGATCAGGCGAAGGCTGTCAATCGATTGCTCGCGCCGGAAGCACTCCAGTATGATGGAGAGATTCATAAGGACGCCTTCCAGCGCGGAATGAACCAAATCTCCGCGTGAATGTTCCATCGTCAATCCAATATAAGTGCCCCTGGCAAGAGGATTCCAGCGCGGAGAGCGTTCTCCAAGCAGATAGGGGAGGTAAATTAGACCGCGGCTTCCGATGGGAGAAGACCGCAGCATATCATTGACGACATCATAGACGGAACGGCCTTCTGATTCGGCACGAATCTTTTCGCCGTCACAAAGCATTTCACGAATATAGTTAAACGAATTGCCGGCTGCCTGCATTGTCCCTGTCGGGCAGAATTTTCCAGCTACCATGTGAACCCAGTTAAATGTACGCATCTCCGGATCATAAAGCGGTTTATCTGCTGTATAAGCAATCCAGGAAGAAGATCCAAGATAATGATATGCATCTCCACTGGATACAGAAGCCGCTCCGGTCGCTGCACACACTCCGTCACCGGCACCCATAACTACAGGTGTACCCACAGCGAGACCGCATTCTTTTGAAATACCGGGTGTTACTTCGCCGACCACTTCGGTTGAAGGCACGAGCTCCGGAAATAATGAAAGATCCAGTCCGGAAGCAGTTATAATCTTCTGTGACCATGACAGTGTTTGAAGATCAAGTGCATTGGTTCCTGAAGCATCCGAGTAGTCTGTCGCAAAACGCCCGGTCAATTTCTGCACCAAATAGTCTTTCGGCTGAAGAATGCGATACACTTTTGAAAAGATTTCCGGCTCATTATCTCGGAGCCACATGAGTTTCTCAATGCTGTAGCTGGCGCTTACGCGGTGCCCTGTGATATGGTAGAATTCAAACGGTGTAAAAGCGGTCAGCAGCTGTCCGGCCTGTTTTGTTGCACGCTGATCAGCCCATATGATTGCAGGGCGAAGTGCATCTCCGTTTTTATCAACCGGGACACACCCCATCATTTGACCGCTGAAGGAAATGGCGGCCACTTCTTTTATATCGAAGCCATCAAGCAATGCTTTTGTGGATTCACAAAAGGCCTTCCACCAGTCTTGCGGATTCTGCTCAGCCCAGTTAGCGTTAAAGAAATGGGTTCTGTAGGCTGAAGTTATACTACGGATCAAATTGCCATCGGTATCAAATAGAGTGGCTTTGTCCCCGGAAGTACCTAAGTCATGAGCGATCAGATAGTGCCTCATATCTGTGCCTTCTTTCTTCACTGAACAGGGCTGCAATGTGGGACCGGTTTCGCAAAGCATAGCATCAAGTTTTCGGGTTGTCAATAGAATTTGCGACCTCGTTTTAGAATTTAATAATTATTCACATATAGCGTCTAGAATGAGTGCGATTTTGTTCAAAATCGAAAGAAAATTGTTTAAAAAACAGGTTTGACAAGTAAACGGAACGGGATTATACTGGAGCTGCAAAAAGGAACCGTTCCCACAATGGGGGTGAGAAGATGATCAGAAATGTTACGATTCAGGACATCGCCAGAGAAGCCGGTGTTGGAAAGACAACGGTTTCCAGGGTGATCAACGGGAACGGTTATGTAAAAGAGGAAACGGCGCAGCGTGTTCATAAGGTGATGGAAAAGTATCATTACCAGCCATCTGCGGCTGCGCGCAGTCTTTCCCGGCAGGAGAGCGACATGATTGGTCTCCTGTTGCCGGAAATCGACAACCCTTTCTTTTCGGAGATGATTCAGGGAATCGCATCGGTTGTAGAGCGCAGCGGTTTTACCGTGATGCTGTCGAGTTCAGCGAATACGCCGGAACGGGATTTTCGTATTCTGGAGTCAATGCACCGCCAGCGGATCCGCGGGCTGATCTATGTTCCTGCCTGTGATTATGACGATGAAGAAAATTACGGTCAGATCAAGGTGGCCTTGGAACAGCTCGGATGTCCTGTCGTAATTCTGGACCGGCCTATTGCACGGCTCGATTATGACTGCGTTACGACGGACAATTTTATCGGAGCGATGAGCTGTACGCAGACCCTCATCGATGCAGGACACAAACGGATCGGTGTCGTTGCGGGAAATATGGAACTGTTTATCGGGCGTGAGCGTTTCCGCGGATTTCAGAAAGCGCTGGAAAGAGCAAAACTCCCTTTGAAAAAAGAAGACATCCTCTATGGAGAGTTTGATAAACAGATTACATATGAGCGGGTTAAGGAAATGCTTTCCCGTCCGGATTATCCGAAAGCTTTTTTTCTGAGCAACAACCTGAGTGAAGCAGGATTTCTGAAAGCCGTCTTTGAACGAAACCTCCGGATCCCGGAAGATGTGGCTTTTGTCAGCTTTGACAAGATCAGCAATCAGGATATCTACAACATGCCGTTCACTTATCTTGAACGCAATGTCCGGGACCTGGGAGAGCAGGCAGCACAGCTCTTGATTCGCCGGTTTGATGATCCGGATGGGCCTGTACAGAAGGTTGTAGTGATAAGTAAGGTTATTCCAATGGGTTCTGAAAGAAAAGTGTGAGCGCTTTTCTTTTTACACACCGGATGCTTTCAATTGCAGCGGCGGTTATGGGCGGCGTGTCAATGAGCGGCGGGCGCGGTTCAATTTTTATGACGCTGCTCGGTGCACTGCTGATCACGATGATTCAAAACGGTATGAATGTCATTGGCGTGGATGCGCTTTGGCAGAATATTATCTTCGGCGCGCTGCTGCTGGGAGCCATTTTCATGAATTCAGACAAGAACCATAAAGGACTGGTTGTCAAATAAGTCTGGGGATAAGCAGATCCTGCATGGCTTTGCTCAACGGCCGTGGACAGAAAAATGCAGAGAACAGATAAAAGGAAAAGGAGACGAGAAAGATGCTTTACAAAAAGGTGCCTTTGATTGAGGATAAGATTTCTGCGTTGGCAATCGGTTGCTGGAACTTTGGCGGCGATTGGGACTGCAGTGACGATGAGAACACAAAGGAAATTGTTCATGCGGCGATTGCGAACGGTATCAATTTCTTTGATGTAGCACCTATATACGGATGGTATCATTCTGAGGAAGTTTTGGGCAAGATCCTGCAGGAAGGCGGCCTGCGCAATAAGGTTATCATTGCATCGAAGGCAGGTTTGCTTTGGGATGAAAACCATAAGGCGCGCAATAACCTTACGCGCAAAAGCCTGATGGAGGAGATCGACGGGAGCCTGAAGCGCCTGCGTACAGATCATATCGATATCTATCAGATGCACTGGCCTGACCACAATACGCCTATTGAGGAGACCGCGCAGGCGCTTGCGGATATCAAAAAGGCCGGAAAGATCCGGTATGTGGGCCTTTCCAACTTCTCCCAGGCGGACGTGGAAAAGTTTCAAAAGATTGTATCTGTAGAATGCCAGCAGGGACTCTACAACATGCTCGAGCGAAATACGCCGTCTTATCACGGTATCCCGCTGGAGTATAAAACAGAGGATGAAATGCTGGTCACCGTTAAAAAGTATGGGCAGGCGTTCCTGCCTTACAGCCCATACATGCAGGGACTCCTGACCGGCAGCTTTACCCGCGAAAAGAAGTTCTCTTCAACCGATATCAGGAATGAAAATCCGAAGTTCACAACGCCCGAGGTGTTCGAAAAATACTTCGAGTGCTATGAAAAGCTGGCTGCTTTCGCTAAAGAGATGGGCCGTCCTATGAATGAAATCTGCGTGAACTGGCTGAGGCAAAAAGACGAGGTTACAGCCATTATCGGCGGAGTCTCTTCTGTCCGGCAGCTGGAAGGCAATATTCATTCTCTTTCCTGGGATATTACGCCGGAGGAGATGGCGACAATCAATGAGATCATTGAGCCGTTCCGTGAACTGTAATCTGAAGGAGAAGGCATTATGAGCATGAAACGGTTTGTAAAAGAATTCCATCACTATGGTTTGCCGACAACAGACATGGATGCGACGATTGACTTTTATCAGAAGCTCGGCGCGGATATTGTCTTTGAAACGGTTGTTCAGGAAAAAGGAAAACTATGCCGTGTAGTCCATTTAAAAGTTTCTAATCTGTATGTGGAAGCGTACGAGAGAGATGAAACACCGATGAAGAGTGGCGCGATCGATCATCTGGCAGTATCGACGGACGATGTGGAAGCGGCTTTTGAAGAGGCGAAGCGTCTTGGCTTAAAACTGGCCAATGAACATGTCGAAATCTCGGATTACTGGCCTGAAACTGCGCCTTGGTTCCATATCATTGGACCCAACGGAGAGCTTGTTGAGTTCACAAAGTAACCACAAAGATCAGAATCTGTCAAAGCCATGGAGCACAATTGCCCCATGCGAATCGATTACTAAAGAATGGTTAACGGATTGGATTTTGAAAGAAAACTCTGCATGTTTGTACCCGGGTACAAACATGAAAATGTACCCCCTGAACAGGGTACCTGGACATCAGGAAACAGGTTCATCAGGCCGTGGACGGGATGACAAAAACGGCAAAGGAAGACCCCTGGCTCGCGCAGCGGATCTTGGCGCAGGAGAAAGGAGAACAACCCATGGCCAGGGAAATTTCAGCATCGATGGTCATTGCCATCGTATTGATTATCATTTCCCTGTCCGCCGCGCTGGCGGCCGGACTGGGCATATTCGACAGCCTTTACCGGGGTGGCTACCCGGATGAGCGCCTGCCCGTCCTGGAAACTGTATCTGAACCGGTCGGAACCACCGAAACCACCGAAGAAGGTGTCAC
>CADBMM010000152.1 GCA_902795795.1 uncultured Lachnospiraceae bacterium
CCCGTTTTAAACGCTTTACCACCGGAAAAACGCGAAGCGTTTTCAATCGTTCCCGATGAGGTGAGAAGGTACACAGGGCGTCCGGGCGGAAGGGCGCGCAATATGGCGGCTGATGTCGCAAAACAGGCTCTGGATCAGGGCGGACTAAGGCCGGAAGATATAGATTATGTTATTGGAGCAGAAGTAAGCATACATAAGGCACTCGGGCTGAAAAAAGATGTCCCGATGCTTAATGTTTCAGATTGCTGCGCCTCATTACTCGACAGCCTGCAGATAGCCTGGATGCTTGTTGAAAACAATGAAGCAAAGCATGTGCTGGTCGTTGCCTCAGCCGCCCTTGCAGCTGGGGGAGAGCCATGGATCACGACTGATCCAACCGATCCTATCGCACCGAATTTCGGTGACGGGGCAGCTGCCTGCATCGTGTCGGCCGTAAAATTAAAGTGCGAATTTCTCGCTTTTGACTCGGCTATAGACGGTCGTTCCTATCACTCCGCCTGCGGAGATGTTTCACCGCTTAGGAATCCCGACCTTGCGGAAGCGGCCGGTATTACATGGACCCACGGTCCGTTTTTCCGCATGGATGATATTTCGTATATAAAGGTTGCCACAGAGGAAGGCTATCTGGCTGACAGCCTGAAACGCATGTGTGCAGCGGGTGGGATCGAGCCCTCTGAAATCAACGCCCTTATCTGTCATCATCTCGGAGACTGTGAAACAGCGTGGAAAAGGGACCTGGCTTCTGTTGCGGGAAGCGATGCCGCCTTCATGAATCTACGCCTGAAATACGGCAATACCGGACATACGGATATTCCGATGGATCTTTTGGATTTCCTTAACAGAGGAGTTCTCGGAAGCGGGTCTAATATCGTTTTATGGGTGCCGGGATCCGGCGCTTCACTCGCGGGCATCTTGCTGCGGTGGCTCTGACAGGGAGGTGAGTTCAATGATCGGTATCAGCAATGTTATGGAATACCTTCCAGGGGAGGTCCTGGATGTAAAAAAATATTATTCATATCTTGATCCGGAAATCGAAAAGCTTCCGGAGAATGAACGCTCTGCAGTAACTGAACTTGCGCCGGTTACTGTACATCGGCTGAAAGATCCAAGCGCCCTGGAACTTATGGGGCTTATGGCGGGGCAGAGAGTTCTCGATGCGTCAGGCATCGATCCTTCGGAGATAGATGGCCTCATGGCTGTGCAAAGCGGCGGAAAACAGTTCATGCCGCTTATCGCTTCCTATCTCCAGTTAAATCTCGGACTTGAAAAAGGAATCATAGCCAGGAATGTGAATGATGGGGATATCAGTTTTTTTAGTGCCGTTAATCTTGCACGGCAGTACGTAAAAAGCGGATTATGCAAAAAGATACTCGTAGTCGGATCATCGGCGCTGATAGGCGGAAAGTACGGATTCGGGGCTGATCTTACCGAACCCTGGTGCATGCATTTTGGTGACGGCGCCGCTGCTTGTATAGTATCTGAGAATAATGCGGCTGATTATGAGATCCTGGCATTTCATATGGAGACCGAGGCAAATTCAGCCCGCCTTACAGGTACGCTTAACGGCGATTATGGTCCGATACGTGAACCGAATAACCGCGATCTGTGCTTTGCTGCCGAAATGGATGATAAAACCGGAGCATTCGTGGTCAGCCATGATGAAAAGTTCATTAATACAGCCGGGCGAAAAGGTTTTATAACGGAAGTTCTCACGGAAGCTGCAAAAAAGGCAGGACTGACGCTTGCCGATCTGGATCATATCATACCGGTACACGATGCAGAGCTTATCGCGAACTGGGGATGTGAGCTGGCGGAAGCGGGTGTGAAAGACGGGGCGTTTTGCCACCTTCAAAGCACGGTCGGCCATGCCGGTGGGGAAGATACCATTATCGATCTTGCCCGCTTTGCAAAAGAGGGAAGATTCAGGAAAGGAGATGTCATTGCCCTTGCGGTTGCCTGCCCCGGAGTTCAGACAGCAGTCCTTATTATCAGGAGGAACATTGCGCAGCAGTGACACACGGCTATCACACGGGGTTTACAAAATCGAAAAAATGATGTAATATATTTAAACCTACACTAAACGGGGAGCAATGTATTTGTAACTTAAAAGCCGTATTTCGGCAATAGGGGAAATGCTTCATGTTTTAGTGAAAAAAGGACAAGACAGGGGATAATTGTCCGAATAATCAGAGGTGAAAATGGATCGGTATGTGATTAAAGGGGGTACCCCGTTAGTAGGGGAGATCGCTATCGGTGGAGCAAAAAACGCAGCACTGGGTATCATCACGGCTGCACTTATGACGGATGAAACAGTCACTTTGGAGAACATTCCGGATGTAAGTGACGTAAATGCTCTTTTAGGAGCTGTCTCCACGATCGGCGCATCTGTTTCCAGAATAGACAGACATACCATTAAAATAAACGGTTCTACGATCGGCGATATCAAAGTCGATTATGACTGCATCAAAAAGATCAGGGCATCATATTATCTTTTAGGAGCCCTTTTAGGTAAGTATAAAAAAGCGGAAGTTCCGCTTCCCGGAGGATGCAATATCGGCAGCCGTCCCATCGACCAGCATATCAAAGGCTTTAAGGCTTTGGGCGCTGACGTTGAGATCAAATACGGCTCAATTTTTGCTTCTGCGGAAAACCTTCACGGCGCTCATATTTTCCTGGATATGGCTTCTGTCGGAGCGACTATTAATATCATGATGGCCGCGACGATGGCGAGAGGAAACACCATAATCGAAAATGCCGCCAGAGAACCGCATGTTGTTGATGTAGCAAGCTTCCTTAACAGCATGGGCGCGAATATAAAAGGTGCCGGTACCGAGATCATAAGGATCAAGGGTGTTGAAAAGCTTCATAAGTCGACTTATTCGATCGTGCCCGATATGATCGAAGCAGGGACATTTATGGTAGCTGCAGCAGCGACAAAAGGCGATGTGCTTATAAAGAATGTCATCCCGAAGCATCTTGAGGCCATAAGTGCGAAGCTTGAGGAGATCGGCTGCGAAGTTGAAGAGTTCGACGATTCAGTAAGAGTATGCTCAAAAGGATATCTGGCCAGGACAAATGTAAAAACACTTCCTTATCCGGGATATCCTACAGATATGCAGCCACAGATAGCTGTGCTTTTGTCAATGGCAAGAGGTACCAGCGTAGTTACGGAAAGCATATTTGATAACAGATTCAAATATGTCGATGAGCTTACGAAAATGGGTGCCAAGATCAAAGTAGAAAGCAATTCGGCGATAATAGACGGAGTCGAAATGCTTACCGGAGCCAGGATGACGGTGCCGGATCTGCGCGCAGGAGCTGCACTTGTTATAGCGGCCCTTTCTGCGGATGGCATCAGCGTCATAGATGAGATCGGGTACATCCTGCGAGGATATGAAGATTTCGAAATGAAGCTAAAAAATCTCGGCGCCGAGATAGAAACGGTCGGAGATGAAAAGGATATCAAGAAATTCTCCCTGAGAGTGGGATAATGGGTTCAGACATTTTGCAGCCCCTGACAGACGTTATGCTCTGTCAGGGGCTTTTTTCATTAAAAACAAGTCAAAAATATGTAGAAAGCCTTATCCCAATGTGGTATACTGCTTATGTAATTTTTTTCGCTCCCGGACGCGGGGAGGAAACACAAAAAACATCATGTATAAGGAGAATTTATTATGAAAAAGGCATTGGCAATTGCACTTGCTGCTTTCATGCTGGTGGGGATCAGCGCAGTACCTGCAAAAGTATCAGCAGCGGATACCGATCTGAAGATCGGTGTTATCCTCGTGGGCGACGAAACAGAAGGTTATACCGCAGCTCATATGGAAGGTATCAAGAGCGCGGCTGAGGAACTCGGCTTCCCGGCAGACAACATCATGTGGAAATACAAGGTCGAAGAGAACTCAGACTGCTATGATGCAGCTGTAGACCTTTATTCCAGCGGCTGCAGCCTTATAATTGCAAACAGCTACGGACATCAGACATATCTTGATCAGGCTGCAGAAGATTTCTCTGACTGCACATTCGTATCTATGACAGGCGACTTTGCTGCCATCAGCGGTAAGGAAAACCTTAAGAACGCTTTTACAAAAGTATATGAGAGCCGCTATGTTTCCGGTATCGTTGCCGGAATGAAACTGAAAGAGCTCGTTGAAAGCGGTGAGCTTACAGAAGAAAAAGTTCCGGAAGCTTTTGACGCAGACGGAAACATCAGGATCGGTTATGTCGGCGCTTTCCCGTATGCAGAAGTTGTATCCGGATACACAGCATTCTATCTTGGCGTTAAATCAGTAGTTGAAAACGTAGTAATGGAAGTTAAATATACAAATTCATGGTTCAATATCGACGCAGAGGCTGCTACGGCTGAAGCGCTTGTAGCCAATGGCTGCGTTATCATCGGTCAGCACGCTGACTCCACAGGAGCTCCGGCAGCCTGTGAAAGACTTCTCAAGAACGGCAAGATCTGCTACTCAGTAGGTTATAACGTAGACATGCTTGAGACAGCTCCGACAGCTGCACTTACATCAGCTACGAACAACTGGAGCGTATACTACAAATATCTCATCGGCGCATTCATGAACGGTGAAGAGATCGCAACAGACTGGGCAGAGGGCTATGAGCAGGATGCCGTTGCAATTACAAAGCTTGGAGACAGCTGTGCAGAAGGCACACAGGAAGCTGTAGACGCTGCCATCGCAGCTATTAAAGACGGAAGCCTTAATGTGTTTGATACAGAGACATTTACTGTCGGCGGAGAGAAGGTCGATTCAGCATTAATCGATATGACATTCTATGATTATTCAACAGGAACTCCGACAGTTATTTACCAGGGCGGTGAGGAAGAAGCTATAACAGACGGCTATTTCTCAGAGTCTTCTCTTAGAAGTGCACCTTATTTTGCACTTCGTATCGATGGTATCACTGAGGACGCCGAATAATTACTAAAACCGTAAAGGGGAGCTGTACCAGGCTCCCCTTTTTTCAAAGAGGAGGGCGGTTCTGTGGGGAACGCCATAGAAATAAAGAATGTCACAAAGACATTCGGTAAGACTATCGCCAATAAAAATGTCACCCTTAATATCCATGAGGGTGAGATTTTGTCGCTATTGGGGGAAAACGGCAGCGGAAAAACGACGCTTATGAATATGCTTTCCGGGATCTATTTTCCCGACAGCGGTGCAATATTCGTAGGAGGAAAGCAGGTCGAGATAAGATCTCCGAAAGACGCTTATGAGCTCGGAATAGGTATGGTCCATCAGCATTTCAAGCTGGTGGATGTATTTAATGCTGTCGAAAACATTGCGCTTGGCTTCGATACAAAACGTTTCGGAAGTTTTAATCTTAAACGTGTAAAGGCGCGTGCCGAAGAGATCTGCAAAAAATACGGTTTTGATCTTAATATGGATCAGAAGGTCTATGAGATGAGCGTTTCGCAGAAGCAGACGCTGGAGATCGTAAAGGTGCTGTACCGCGGGGCGGATTTCCTTATCCTGGACGAACCGACGGCCGTGCTTACGCCGCAGGAGACCGAGAAACTTTTCGCAGTTATAAGGAACATGAAATCCGACGGGAAGTCGGTAATAATCATAACTCATAAGCTTAAAGAGGTGCTTGAGATATCAGACCGCGTAGCCATATTGAGAAAAGGTGAGTTCGTCGGAGATATCGCTACAAAAGATGCCACCGAAAGTTCTCTTACCGAAATGATGATGGGAGAAAAGGTGGAGCTTAACATCGAAAGAAGCCTGCCTGTTAATACAATGACAAGGATCGAAATAAACAACCTTTCGGTCACAGACCGTGAAGGAGTAAAGATCCTTGATAACATCAGCTTCAAGATCAAAAGCGGAGAGATCCTCGGGATCGCTGGAATATCAGGAAACGGACAGAAAGAGCTGCTTGAATCGATTGCAGGGCTGCAGAAAACAAAACCCGGCAGCAGCATTAAATTCTTTGCTGGAAATGAGGGTGAGCAGGAAATGCAGCTCATAGGGATGACTCCCAGAATGATAAGAGATGCGGGCATTCATCTTGCATTTGTACCGGAAGACCGTCTCGGCATGGGCCTTGTCGGATCGATGGGCATGGACGGCAATATGATGCTGAAGACCTACGATTCAGGCAGATCTTTCGTGACTGACAGAAAACTTCCCAGGATCCAGGCAGAACGTATCAGGAAACGTCTCGGAGTCGTTACTCCAAGCCTTTCAACACCGGTATCCAGACTTTCCGGCGGTAATGTCCAGAAGGTGCTCGTAGGACGTGAGCTTGCTTCCAATCCTACGGTCCTCATGACGGCGTACGCGGTAAGGGGGCTGGATATAAACACATCATATACGATATATAAACTTCTTAACGAAGAAAAGCAAAAGGGCGTTGCGGTCGTATACGTCGGCGAGGAGCTGGATGTCCTTCTTGAACTCTGCGACAGGATAGTAGTGCTCTGCGGAGGAAAAGTAAGCGGAATACTTGACGCCAGAAATACGACTAAAGAAGAAGTCGGACTTCTTATGACAAGTTACAGAGGGGAGGTGCAGGAACAGTGAAAGAGCCTTTGATAAGGATCGTAAAACGGGATATGAGTCCTATTCCGCATAAGATCCTGGTAAGAGCAATAGCCATTATTCTTGCACTGGTGGTCGATGCTTTGTTCATTTATTTTGTAACAGGCCTTAACCCGTTCAGCGTTTATGTGGTCATGTTCAATGGCACATTCGGAAACCAGATGAGGATATTATGGGCGCTCAGAGACATGGTCACGCTGCTCGGCATAGGCATAGCTCTTGCACCGGCCTTCAAGATGAAGTTCTGGAATATCGGGGCTGAAGGACAGGTGCTTATCGGCGGACTTGCCACAGCCCTTGTAATGACCTACTGCGGAAACACATTTTCCACACCTGTGCTTTTTATCCTTATGGTCGCATCAGCGATCATAGCCGGCGGAGTCTGGGGACTTATTCCCGCGATATTCAAGTCAAAATGGGGCACGAATGAAACGCTTTTCACCCTGATGATGAACTACATAGCCATCAGCTTTACATCAGCTGCGACAAACTACATGCGCGGTCAGGCGTCGAGCCTTGGAAAGCTCAACATGGGGACAAAGGCCGGATGGATGCCTAAGGTCTTCGGACAGGCCTTTAATGTCAACATAATAGTTGTATTTGCGCTTATGGTCGTGATGTTTATTTATCTGACCTATTCAAAACACGGATATGAGATAACAGTCGTCGGCGAGTCTGAAAATACAGCGCTTTATGCCGGAATAAACGTGACCAAGGTGCGCATCCGTACAATGATCATTTCCGGCGCGATCTGCGGCCTTGTGGGATTTCTGCTGGTTTCAGGCAGAGACCAGACGATATCTACCAACACGGCCGGCGGCAACGGATTCACGGCCATAATTGTGGCGTGGCTTGCTAAATTCAATCCGTTTTATATGGCGCTTATAGCAGCGCTTCTCACCTTCCTTTCAAAAGGGGCAGCGGAGATCGCTTCTACATATGCGCTGAATGATTTTGCCGCAGATATCCTGACAGGCATCATCCTGTTCTTTATCCTCGGCAGTGAATTCTTCATTAACTACAAACTGATCTTCAGACATAAGGAGGTAAGAGGATGATAGAGAGTTTAATTGCCTGGATCCTTCGTGCCATTCCTTTTGGAACGATCATTATGTACGGAGCCATGGGAGAGATCCTTACCGAGAAGTCGGGAAACCTGAACCTTGGCGTTCCCGGTATCATGTATCTCGGAGGCTTTGCGGGATTTGCAAGTTCATATTACTATGAAAAGCTTGTTCCGGACCCGAACGGTGCTGTCTGTGTCACGCTTGCTATAGTATGCTGTCTTGCCGCATCGATGCTCGGAGGACTTATTTACAGCTTCCTTACAATAACGCTTCGTGCGAACCAGAACGTTACTGGTCTTGCACTTACGATATTCGGTAAGGGATTCGCAAACTTTTTCGGAGCTTACATCCTTAACGGACAGTCATACACCGCAGCACCTCTGGCCAATTCGATGTTTGCTCATAAAATATTCCCGTTTGCGGATAAAGCAGGGGTACTTGGAAAGACGGTCTTCGGTTACGGCTTCATGGTATATGCTGCGATAATAATGGCGATCGTGATGGGGATAATACTCAGCAAGACAAGGGTAGGCCTTAACTTAAGAGCAGTAGGAGAGAATCCGGCAACTGCTGATGCCGACGCTGTTTCCGTTAACAAATATAAGTATCTGGCCACCTGCATAGGAGCTGGTATTTCCGGACTTGGCGGTATGTATTATGTACTTGACTATAACCAGGGCATATGGGCGACCACAGGCCAGATAGAGGCTCTTGGATGGCTCGCAGTAGCGCTTGTAATATTCACGACCTGGAAACCGGTCAATGCGATCTGGGGAGCTTATCTTTTCGGAATGTTCTACTGGCTGTATCAGTTCCTTCCGGATATAATGGGATGGAAGGTCGCCAGCTATGTGACCGATCTTATCCAGATGGTGCCTTATGTAGTCACGATAATAGTCCTTATCGTGGTGAGCCTGAGAAAGAAGAAGGAGAACCAGCCTCCGGAGAGTCTGGGACTTTCTTACTTCAGAGAAGACCGATAAGAGCTTTATAAAGAAATCAGCAGCATCTGACGGAAGCAAAACAGATGCTGCTGTTTTTTGATAAAACGGCTTGATGATCTGGAACAAAAGATGTCAGGCGATGGCAGCCTGAGTTGTATACCGGATATGAAAAAATGGGAAGGAGCATATGTAAAATGGATATAAATGAATGCATCAGAAAACTTGATGAAATAACGTCTTCAGGAGATCATGAGCTGTACATGGAAACGATATCAGGTTATATAAACAGTTATGATGATGAGCATCCCGAGGATCTTAACGGCCGCAGCGTATTGTATAACGAGCTGGGAGCGCATTTACGACAGACAGGTACGGAGGATCTGGGTAAGGGAGCTTTTGAAAAGGCAGCA
>CADBMM010000153.1 GCA_902795795.1 uncultured Lachnospiraceae bacterium
GACGTCTCGCTTGCTGCGGATGTCTCGCTTGCTGCTGACGTCTCGCTTGCTGCGGACGTCTCGCTTGCTGCGGACGTCTCACTTGCTGCGGATGTCTCGCTTGCGGATGAAGCTTCGCTTACTGATGCTGCTGAGCTTGCTGCAGTTGATGCTGCGCTGGAAGCTGCTGAAGATGCGGTCTGTGACGGTTTAGAGCCACCGCATGCTGCCAGGGAAAGCACCATTGCAGCGCCAAGAACTGCAACGATCAGTTTCCTGAATCTTTTCATTTCTGTTCCTCCTAAAAAACTTTTCATATTTTGTAAAATATAATTACAAACTGTTTCATGACGGATATGATATCCGTATTTCGCAGGCTTCTGAATTATTCTTCGTTCAGCTTTGTTTCCAGTTCCTGCATTTCATTGCCGAGATCCTTAAGGATCCCTTCAAATTCCGTATAATAGCCTTCCTTCGTTTCATGTCCTTTAAGCTTAAGCGGCATTTTCGACATGTTTTCGATCACAGTCGGCACCCACTGATAAGGAACTGATACCAGCACCGTATCGCTGCTCCAGAGCTTTCTTCCCGAAGGTCCGTGCACGAATGCCGGAACGAAGAAATTGATGTTTCCCGTCATATAAGGCCAGATCATGAACCATGAGCAGCCCATTACCGGTGTCTGCTGAGATGTATAGCTCATTCCGGTAGTATAAGTCGCCGCGCGGAGCACAGGCTCCATCTGCTCGGCAGTGCCTGCAAACAGCAGCACATCCGGCACGGTCTTAAGCTCTTTATACGGAATAAATGAAACATAGTTCACTGTTCCGACAGGCAGACGTTTCACGGAATAATATAATCTTGCATTACATCTGGAATCATCAAAAACCCCAAGACGTTCACCAATCTGCCCGCTAAGTGCAGACGGAGGGAACTCATCCATTCCGACCATGATCTTTCCGACACATGTCTCGTCATTGCTGCGGGTAAAATAAAATGCTTCATTCTTCTCCTGCGCATATCTGAGTATCTCGCATATAGACTTTTTTATGCTCTTATCAAGCTGCGGGATACCTTCCTGCGGCTTCAGCAGATCATAGTAAAGGCCTATAGGCGGCAGTTCAAGATTAAGCTTATCGATAACGCTGAAATCCATATATTTCTTCCTCACATGCCGGCAAAGGCAAAAACTTTTTAACTAATTAAATATATCAAATGGCAGGCATAAAAGCAATATACTTTTAGCCGTATTGCACAAACGCTACATCAATAAGCCTTGCCCCAGTAGACCATCATTTTGGCGGGCTTTCCGCAGTAAACGCATTTATCTGAAAGGGTCTCCTGCTCCGTAGGAATGCATCTGGAGGTTACGGTCGTTTCTTCCTTTATCTTCTCCTCACACTCCCTGCAGCCGCACCACATGGCGCGTATAAATCCGGGCTTGTTATCTGCGATATCCTTGAATTCGTCATAATCATGAGCGTCAAAGATATGGCTCTCGAGATGGGCCTTTGCTTTCGCGAACATATCGTTCTGGATGGTCTCCATAAGCTCGGCGGCTTTTTCCGGAATATCCTTGAAGGCAACCGTCATCTTTTCACCGGTATCCCTTCTGACCAGAACAGCCTGTCCGGCAGCGACATCCTTCGGGCCGACTTCTATACGAAGCGGAATGCCTCTCATCTCCTGCTCTGAGAACTTCCAGCCCGGACTCTTGTCCGTCAGGTCTGCTTTGACCCTGATATCCTTAGCGGCGATCGCCTGCTGCAGCTCGTTCACCGCATCCATGACGCCTTCCGCATCCTGTCTTATCGGAATTATCATTACCTGAGTCGGAGCTACGCGCGGCGGAAGCACCAGGCCGGAATTGTCTCCGTGGACCATGATGATGGCGCCGATCATACGTGTTGTGAAGCCCCATGAGGTCTGATGAACATATTTTAAGGTATTGTCTTTATCCGTGTACTGCACGCCGAAGGCCCTTGCGAAGCCGTCTCCGAAGTTATGGCTGGTGCCTGACTGTAGCGCCTTTCCGTCATGCATAAGAGATTCTATGGTGTATGTAGCTTCCGCGCCCGCGAATTTTTCCTTATCCGTTTTCTTGCCCTTGATCACCGGGATCGCAAGCACTTCCTCGCAGAAATCCGCATAGATATTGTGCATGAGGATCGTACGCTCC
>CADBMM010000154.1 GCA_902795795.1 uncultured Lachnospiraceae bacterium
CCCATCTTAGCGTTCCTCCTTGCTTACGACCACGCCATTATCCTTCCAGATGCTGTTCTCCGGGATGACCCCTCTGACGCAGCTGGTCGGATAGACATTGCAGTGACGGCCGATGACCGTACCCGGATTGCAGACTGCGTTGCAGCCGACTTCTACATAATCGCCGAGCATAGCTCCGAATTTCTTGATGCCGGTCTCGATCTGCTCGGTCCCGTTATGGACGATGACGAGCTTTTTATCCGACTTCACGTTGCTGGTAATGCTTCCCGCGCCCATGTGGGACTTGTATCCGAGGATACTGTCGCCAACGTAGTTGTAATGGGGCGTCTGCACGTTATCGAAAAGGATGACATTCTTAAGCTCGACAGAGTTTCCTACCACGCAGTTCGCGCCGACGATAGCTGAACCGCGGATGAATGCGCAGTGACGCACTTCTGTCTCCGGTCCGATAATGCAGGGAGATCCAAGATAGGCAGACGGAAATACCTTCGCCGTCTTATGCACCCACACGTTTTCCTGCACTTCTTCATATTCATCCCCAAGCTTCGGGCCAAGTTCAAGAATCAGATCCTTGATCCCTTTCAGGGCTTCCCAGGGATATGTAAACTGCCGCAGATAATCAGCGGCGATCGTATGGTCAAGATCATAAAGATCGGTAATCGTATACATCATTAAAGCCTCTCATTCTTTTCAATATCCAGGAAATACTTATATGTATCTACCGTCCGTTCGCCGCAGGCAGCCTCGTCGCAGGCGATGATGGCGCCGTTATGATTCTGCAGCGCGCTGCAGGTCCACTTCTGGCTTACTGAACCTTCAACTGTAACAGCAAGGGCACGTGCCTTGTTGTGGCCGTTGATAAGGATGAGGACTTCTTTGGAATCAAATACCGTTCCTACGCCGACTGAAAGTGCCTGTGAAGGAACCGCCTCGGGATCGTTTCCGAAGAAACGGGAATTGACGATCCTGGTATCTGTCGTAAGATTACGCACGCCGGTGCGTGAGGAAAGGGATGTGAAAGGCTCGTTGAACGCGATGTGACCGTCAACGCCGATGCCGCCCATGAACAGGTCGATTCCGCCGTAGGAAGCGATCTTCTCTTCGTAACGGGCACATTCGCCTTCCGGGTCGTCGGTCATGCCGTCAAGGATATTGATATTTTCCGGTTTCATATCGACCAGATGATCGAAGAAATTGTCATGCATGAAATACCAGTAGCTCTGGTCATGTGTCTTCGGCAGGCCGAGATATTCGTCCATGTTAAAGGTTACAACATTTGCGAAGGACAGCTCGCCGGCCTTGTTCATGCGGACAAGCTCCTTGTAAACGCCGATCGGTGAGGATCCTGTCGGAAGGCCCAGAACAAACGGGCGCTCCTCTTTATGATTTTTTATTTTGGCTGCGATATAATCCGCCGCCCATTTGCACATTTTTTCGTAATTTTCCTGAATAACAACTCTCATTTCATATAACTCTCTTTCCTTACTAAAATTGCCTGAGTTCGTGATAAGAGAACCTCTGTTACGGTTTTGATTCCGCTTTTTCTTTTCTCTTTGACGACGCACATCCGCACTGCGGCGCCGTGGCAGCATCCGCCGAGTCTTTCGATAACTGCCATACCTCGTCACCCTTTTCAGGGCCTGGCGCTAATCACCGCTTTCTTAAAAACCTCCTTAACGAAAACGTGATTTTAATTCACAAATATGTATTTTATCATAACTTACTAAGAATTGTCATTAAAAATAGACATACATGCGTTTTATAGTCCTAAAATAGAGCAACCTACCCCAAAACCACCCCTCTTAATCACTCAAAATCGCCCCTCCTACACCGTAACCACCTTGAAGCACGCCTGATTTTCACGTAGGGTGATGATGTATTAATATCTGCATATTCTATATATGAAGAAATATTTAGGAAAAGGCGGACTGAAAAATGAAAAAGAAATTATTTGCAATGCTACTTATCCTGGGTCTTGTGATCGCTCAGATTCCGGGAGCAGGCGTCATTACTGCATCAGCAGCCGGGGTACGCAATTATCTGGCCGTGTTAAATGGCGGAAACGTCCATTGGGAGGAGGCCACCGATGGCGACGCAAAGATCGGAGATGTCTATGCCGGGAGCCAGATAGAGTTTGCAGGATATTACGAGCTTCCGGAAGGATCATCAGTTAACCTGACAGCTATTCCCTTAGGCTCCAACACATTCGTTGGCTGGTACACCAGGTGGAACAGCACTGAGCCGGTACTGGTATCCGACAGCCCCACCTATACATGGACATTGCCGACCGAGTCCGGCATGACTTTGACAGCAGTGTTTCAAGAAGCGCATCAGCCTCCGCTGCTTTCTGCACTTGCATTAGGGGTTACAAACGGCGGAAGTGTTTCCGGAAGCGCAACCGATGCGCTCGGCGCCCCGACGCCTGTTAACGGCACAGGGACCTATTATTATCAAGGCGCTTCAGAATTCACTTTGACTGCCGCTCCGGAAAACGATTACACATTCAAGGGCTGGTACAGCGGAACGGTTGACTCCTCGGGAACTGTAGTGGGCAATGACGGAACACTTGTATCTTCGGCTAATCCGTATTCCTTCACGGTGGCAGAAGGCACCGGTATCTCCCTGCAGGCCGTATTCGAGCCGGCAGGCACCGTACTGACACCTATTCCGGCCGTTACCGTAAACGTAACGCCGCCTCTCACGGGCAGCAGCGCCTCAGATGCATTAAGCGGAGTTTCCATTCCCGCTGACGAGCATTATTCTCTGGTCCCGTACG
>CADBMM010000155.1 GCA_902795795.1 uncultured Lachnospiraceae bacterium
CAACTACCTCCAGGGCAACAAGATCGTTGATGAAAACGGAAAAGCTCCGAGACTGAGCACACATCCGTTCCAGGTAACAAAAGACAATGCTGAGATCTACTCAGAAGTGTTCTTCCAGCAGGATGCACCGTTCACAGCAGACATGCTTCAGATGCTTGTTGCAGACGGTGTAACATATCAGGATTATGCTGATCTTATCGAGAACCTCGATCTCGAATACATCCTGGCTGCAAACGGTAAATAATACGGTCTTTTGATTTGATTTGAATCAGGTATGGCGGCCGGCTTTAGGGCCGGACGCCATATTTATTAACTGAAGGAGAGGGGGATCCAATTGCAGACAGATTTAACAAAAAATGTCTCAATGGATGAGAACCGCCGCGCGTGGGTTTTTCCACTGGTTTTTATAATCGTGATAGTAGCCGCGTTTGTGATATTCAATGCGGTTGCCGGCGGAAAATTTCTGACATTATTAAACATTAAAAATATCATTTCACATGCGGTCTATCCCATATTTATCGCGTGGGGCTTCTGTTTCCTGTTCGCGTGCGGATATACCGACATGTCTATCGGCGGCGTAATCGTTCTGGGATCGTTCGCTGCATGTGCACTCGGAAACCAGATCGGAGTAGGCGGCGTCGTGATCGGCGGTATGCTTGTCGGTTTCGTACTTATGTTCGTCAACTTCCTGATCTTTACATATACGAAGATCCCTTCATGGATCGCAGGTATCAGCCTTGCGCTTATCTATGAAGCGATCGCGTTCGCGCTCAAGACAGGAAAAAACACAAGTTCGGTCGTTACGAGCGCTCTTAATTCGGATTACCGCATACTGGGACAGCTTCCGTGGAGCCTTGTGATCCTGGCTGTCGGCCTGGTTCTGGTCTATCTTCTTTATAACCGCACTAATATCGGATACAATATCCGTTCTATCGGCGGAAACAAGAAGGTTTCACAGGCCATGGGTATCGATGTCAACAAGACCCTTCTTGCTGTCGGCGTTATCTGCGGTCTGCTTATAGGCCTTGCATGTGTAATGCAGGAAAGTTATGCCGGTCAGACATCCGTTAAGACAGGTCTTACCAGTATAAACATGATCTTCCAGCCGCTGGCTATCTACCTTCTGGCTGAGATCCTTCAGAAGCATATCAACATAATAATAGGTGTTCCGATCTGCTCCGTCATTCTTTACTCAGTATTCAATATGCTGACTATCATGAAGGTGCCGTCAGGTACCCTGCAGGAAGCATTCCTCGGTGCATTTATTATCATATTCGCGCTGATCGGTCAGCATAGTGTGAAGGGGGTAGTAAAATGAGCGAGAATATCCTTGAGATTCGCGGGCTCAATAAATACTTCGGCCCCACACATGCAAACGTTGATGTTGATTTTACGCTGAAAAGAGGCGAGGTTCACGGACTTATCGGTGAGAACGGTTCCGGAAAATCCACATTGCTTTCACAGATCGCGGGCCTTTACGGCAGTGACAGCGGTGAGATGAAAGTTAACGGACAGCCCTATAAACCGCACAGCCCGCTGGATGCTTATGATCACAAAATAGCAATGGTCATGCAGGAGCTGGGCGTTGTCGGTTCGCTTCCCGCAGGAATAAATGTATTCCTTGGCAGAATGAACAGGTTCTCAAAAGCCGGCATTCTTAACAAGAAGGCATTATATAAGGAAGTGGCTGATATCCTTGAAAAATGGGATCTTTCAGCTCCGCCTCTTAACAGGAATACCGATGGTATGTCCATCGAGAGCCGCAAGATGATAGAGCTTGCCAGAGCGCTTTCGGTAGATCCTGAGATCCTTCTTCTTGACGAGGTTACACAGTCTCTTTCACTTAACAACCGTGAAAGGCTCTATAAGCTGATCGAAAAGTTCAAGTCGATGGGACGCTCCATTATCGTTATCACACATGATATCGAAGAAATGATCGAGATCACCGATAATGTAACGGTCCTGCGTGACGGTGCTGTGGTCGGTACGGTCATATCCTCAGAGACTACGCCCGACGAGATCAGGAACATGATGGTCGGCCGTGAGGTCGAGGGCGGTTACTACCGCGATGATTATGCTCCGGATTTTTCTGACAAGGTCGAGCTCGAGGTAAGAAATCTCACCGTTGCAGGCGAGATCGAGAATGTCAGCTTCGATGTGCATGAAGGCGAGATCCTCGGCTTCTGCGGCCTGAGCGATTCCGGTATCCATACGGTAGGACAGGCTGTGTACGGCCTTACTGATAAAAAGCTTACCTCAGGCACCGTGCATCTTATGCATAACGATACATATGTAAACAATGCAACGACCGCCTTAAGGAATAACGTCGGTTATGTTCCGAAAGACCGTGACAACGAAGCGCTGATGATCGCCGCGAACATCCGCGACAACTTCGGGCTTCCGTCAGTCCATGTTATCAGGAACAAAGGCACCGGATTTATCCATCCCGGAAAGGTCAAAAAGCTTTCCAACGATATGGTAGATAAGCTCAGCGTAAAGACTACCGGAATATACCAGACGATGGACAGCCTTTCAGGCGGAAACAAGCAGAAGGTCAACCTTGGCCGCTGGCTTGCAAAGGATATAAAGCTTCTCATCCTTGACTGCCCGACACGAGGCGTTGACGTCGGTGTAAAGGCATATATCTATTCCATCATGAAGGAAGCCAAAAAGGATAATATCGCCATGATACTTATTTCCGATGAGCTGACGGAGGTCCTCGGCATGTCTGACCGCATAATCGTCATGAAAGACGGAAAAGTCTCCGGAGAGATGGACAGAAGTGAAGACCTTACCGAGCAGAAAGTAATAGGGGTGATGATATGATGCAGAAACGTAAAGTTAAAGCAGCGGACATAATTCCATTTGCCGCATTTATTATCCTTCTTATATTCTTTGCGGCCGCAAGTAAAGGCAAGATGCTTTCCGCATACAACCTGAAGCTGCTTATTGAAGAATCTATTCAGACTATCGTAGTAGGCTGCGGCGTATTGTTTGTTGTAGCACAGGGCAGTATCGACCTGACGGTAGGCGTTAACCTGGCTCTTTCGGGAGTTATAGGAATGCATGTTGCAACAATGACAGGCGTAGGCTGGCTGGCTATACCGGTATCAATTATCTGCGGTACACTGGTAGGCTTGCTTAACGGCTTCCTGGTAGCAAAATGCAAGGTTCCTTCATTTACACTTTCGATCGCGATGCTGATCGGCGTAAGGGGAATCGTAAACTTCATACAGACGAAGATCGGTATAGAGTATGTTCCCGATGATCTCAGATTCATCACCACAGCCGGATTCAGATTCACCCTGTTTGCGATCATCCTTGTAGCGTTCTGCTATATTTTCGAATTTACAAGGATCGGACGTTACAGCCAGGCTATAGGTGAGAACGAGACGACAACACGCTTTATCGGTATTCCGGTAACGAAATACAAAATGCTTGCTTTCGTTATTTCCGGTTTCCTTGCAGGCGTAGGAGCGATCTTCTCTATGGGTTCTGTCGGCGGAACAAGCATGCAGATGGGCGTTTTCCTTGAGATGAGAACAGCCATGGCCGTATTCTTCGGAGGCATCCTTGTTACAGGCGGTTCTTCCGCAAAATTCTACAAGGTCATTCTTGGTTCACTGTCAATAACAGTCATTACGACAGGCCTTTCGCTTATTGGACTTTCAGACAGCCAGTACTCTGAATCGATCGAAGGTATCCTGCTTCTGATCATCCTGTTCGTTACCATCGTGGCGAGCCGTACGGGAGGCAGAAAGAAGATAGTAGAAAAAACGCCGCACACAAAAGAAGCCGGTGCACAGTCATAAGACTAATTAATTAAGATACAAATAATAAAACAAAAGGCACTGACTTGACTAAGATCAAGATCAGTGTCTTTTGTGTTTCTGTGTGACAAAAGAACCGTCCCTGTCACATAGCTTTATCAGATATAGAATACACGTCCTTCAATTCTTTCGGGAGCCTCGGGAACAGCTGCCGGATAACCGAGGATCATGTTGCCGACGCCTACGTATCCTTCCGGATCAAGGCCGAGTTTCTCAAGGCAGTCTTTCCAGGATGCAAGGGTGAATACCTCTTTCGCGCGGTTGATCCATCTGGTTCCAAGTCCGAGAGATGTTGCTGCGAGCATCATGTTTTCCATTGCGAGGGAACCGTCGCATGCGGGATCGACAGATTCTTTTTTCGCAAGTACAACGATCACGGCCGGAGCTCCGTAAAATGGATCTCCACCGTTGCGTGAGAAAGCGGCGTTGGCTTCACGAAGCTTATCAATATCCTCTTTTTTGGTAAATACAAGGAAAACGACCGGCTGCTTATTTCTGCCGCTCGGGGCCCAAAGGCCTGCTTCTACGATCTGGTCGAGCAGCTCCTTCGGAACAGGCTTGTCAAGATATTCCTTAACACCTCTGCGTTCTTTTATTGTTTTTAATACTTCATTCATGGGAATCACTCCTTTCAATGCAATGTTTCACATTTTTATCCGGCATGATCCGTTGAAGATATCAGGAACTGCACAGCCGGAACATATCGTTATTATTATACATGAAACCACTGCTTATTAAAAGACAGACGCAAGAATATTTACATGAGCCGCAGGGCACCTTTTTCATTTCGTTGACAAAAGAGGTGAGCATAATTATAATCAAAAAGATATATACGTTGAATAAATCAGCGTCTTATTAAATTAATAAACAATAAAAGGGAGACTTTGTAATGGCAAAAGAGCTGGCTAAAACATATGATCCGAAAGGGCTGGAGGACAGACTTTATCAGAAGTGGCTGGATAAGGGATATTTCCATGCGGAAGTGAATCCGAAAAAGAAGCCGTTCACTATTATCATGCCGCCGCCTAACGTCACGGGCCAGCTGCATATGGGTCATGCCCTTGATAATACGATGCAGGATATCCTTATCAGATTCAAAAGGATGCAGGGCTTTGAAGCACTCTGGCAGCCTGGGACCGACCATGCGGCCATAGCGACTGAGGTAAAGGTCACGGAAATGCTCAAGGAAAAGGGGATCGACAAGGCTGAGATCGGGCGCGAAAAATTCCTTGAATACGCATGGGCTTGGAAAGAAGAATACGGCAGCAGGATCATTAATCAGCTGCATAAATTAGGCGCATCCGCCGACTGGGAGAGAGAACGCTTCACCATGGATGAGGTGAGTTCCCGTGCGGTCGAAGAAGTCTTCGTAAGGCTGTATGAGAAAGGATATATTTATAAAGGAAGCAGGATCATCAACTGGTGTCCATGCTGTAAGACTTCGCTTTCTGATGCTGAGGTCGAGCATGTGGATCAGGATGGTTTCTTCTGGCATATAAATTATCCTATCGTCGGAGAAGAGGGCAGATATGTCCAGATCGCTACGACACGTCCGGAGACCCTGCTTGGAGATACAGCCGTTGCTGTAAATCCGGACGATGAAAGATATACCGATCTTGTAGGCAAGATGCTTGAACTGCCGCTTACAGGCAGGCAGATCCCTGTTATTGCTGATGAATATGTAGACAAGGAGTTCGGAACCGGATGCGTTAAGATCACGCCGGCTCACGATCCCAACGACTTCGAGGTCGGAAAACGCCATGGCCTTGAGGAGATCAATATATTAAATGACGACGCCACGGTAAACGAACTTGGCGGCAAATACGCCGGCATGGACAGATACGAGGCCAGAAAAGCTATCGTAGCCGATCTGGAAGCGCTTGGCCTGCTTGTTAAAGTTGAACCGCATACTCATGCCGTAGGAACACATGACCGCTGCAAGACAACTGTCGAGCCCATGGTAAAACCGCAGTGGTTCGTACGCATGAAGGAAATGGCCCAGGCAGCGATCGATGTACTCAATACGGAAGACCTCAACTTCGTGCCTGAAAGATTCGATAAGACCTATCTTCACTGGCTTGAGAATATCAGAGACTGGTGCATATCCAGACAGCTCTGGTGGGGACACCGCATTCCTGCATGGTATTGCGATGACTGCGGAGAGATCACGGTGCAAAAAGGCGGCGCGCCTGAGAAATGCTGCAAATGCGGCAGCACGCATCTGACACAGGATGAGGATACTCTGGACACCTGGTTCTCTTCAGCCCTGTGGCCGTTCTCGACCCTTGGCTGGCCCGAAAAAACGCCGGAGATGGAGTATTTCTATCCCACGGATGTACTCGTTACAGGTTACGATATCATCTTTTTCTGGGTAATCAGGATGGTATTCTCGGCACTTGAGCAGACAGGAAAATCACCGTTCCACCATGTGCTGATCCACGGCCTTGTAAGGGATTCGCTCGGACGCAAGATGAGCAAATCACTTGGCAACGGCATCGATCCCCTGGAGGTAATAGATAAATACGGCGCCGATGCCCTGAGACTGACGCTCATGACGGGCAACGCTCCCGGAAATGACATGCGTTTCTACTGGGAGAGAGTCGAAGCCAGCAGGAATTTCGCAAACAAGATCTGGAACGCTTCACGTTTCATAATGATGAACCTGGATGCGGCTGAAGTTCCGCAAAGCCAGCCGGAGAATCTGACGATCGCAGACAAATGGATCCTCGACAAAGCCAATGTGCTTATCGGTGACGTCACGGAGAACATGGAAAAATATGAACTCGGCATAGCGGTCCAGAAGGTGTATGACTTCATCTGGGAAGAGTTCTGCGACTGGTATATCGAGATGGTAAAGCCGCGTCTTTACTCCGATACC
>CADBMM010000156.1 GCA_902795795.1 uncultured Lachnospiraceae bacterium
CAACTACCTCCAGGGCAACAAGATCGTTGATGAAAACGGAAAAGCTCCGAGACTGAGCACACATCCGTTCCAGGTAACAAAAGACAACGCAGAAGTTTACTCAAAGGTATTCTTCGATCAGGATGCACCGTTCACACCGGATATGCTCCAGGCACTTGTTGCTGATGACGCAACATACCAGACATATGTCGATCTGATCGAAAACCTTGATCTTGAATACATCCTTGAGGCAAACGGGTTATAAATTGTGTTAACTGAGGGAGAGCCTCAGAAAACTGAAAGTAATTTAATTAACTTTGGTGCAGTCTTTTTTAAGACTGCACCTTTTTTCTATGGTGGAATAGAAATGTCTTTTTCTGGATTATTACATGAAAATAAGTAACTCTTTTGGACCAAAAGTTACCTAAGTAACCGAATGCAAAGATCCGACCGGCCGTATAAACCTGTTTGTGGTTGATATTTACGGGGAGAAGTTATAAAATTAACAGATAAACATTTTGAATTGAAAGGATATTTTATATGACTGCACAGGAAGTAAACAGCCTGGTTATCGGAGAAGTAAAGAAAGTTATCGTCGGTAAAGACGAAGTCATAGAAAAGATTTGGATGGCTATTCTTGCCCAGGGACACGTTCTTCTGGAAGACGTACCCGGTGTCGGCAAGACGACTATAGCCATGTCGTTTTCAAGAGCGCTCGGGCTCGATGTTAAACGTATACAGTTTACACCGGATACCATGCCCTCTGATATTACCGGATTTTCAGTATATGATCAGGGCGAACTCAAATATCAGGAAGGTTCAGTTATGACTAACCTCCTTCTTGCTGACGAGATCAACCGTACATCGGCAAAGACTCAGTCTGCGCTGCTTGAAGCAATGGAAGAAGGAAGGGTTACTGTTGATGGCGTTACCCATGAGCTTCCGCATCCGTTTGTGGTACTGGCTACACAGAACCCCGTGGGATCGGCCGGAACGATGAATCTGCCTGCTTCACAGCTTGACCGTTTCCTTATGAGGCTCCATATCGGCTACCCGAACCACGCCGGACAGATAGATCTTCTTAAGGCAAGGCACAGCGCCGATCCTCTTGACAGCGTTAATCCGGTCCTTACCATAGATCAGCTGCTGTATATATTCAATCTGGTGGAACAGATCAATATAGCTGATCCGGTTTACGAATACATAGTAAGGCTCTGCGAGGCGACAAGATCACATGAAATGATACAGCTTGGCGTCAGCCCGAGAGCATCGCTTGCACTTTGCCGCGTGGTCAAAGCCAGAGCATTTCTGTCGGGAAGAAATTATGTAGTGCTTGAAGACGTGACCAGGGTCATTAAGGACGTTTTCGCACACAGGCTCGTGCTTTCTTCAAGAGCAAGGATCCATGATCTTTCGGCCGAGGTCATCCTCGATGATATCGTGAAAAACGTTCCGAAGCCTATGATGTCGGAGAAGAATTTATGATAAATATTCTTTATCTGATCCTGTTTGCTGGCATGCTTATCGCCGGCCTCATGACCGGACAGATCTGGTGCATTGCGGTCTGCGTCGTTATGGCTGCAGCTGTAGTTGTCTCAGCGCTGCTTATAAAGCTCGCGGCACGCAAGGCGGAGTTCATTATCAATGTTCCCGGCATTGTTTCAAAGAATGAGCGGTTCAAAGTAGAAATACACTTAAACGCTAACAGCTTTCTGCCGCTGGGAATGGTTTCGTGTACTCTTTTGTGCAGCAACCGGCTTACCGGTGAAACTCACCGGTATAAGATCAACAATTCCGATTCCCGTTTTACCCTCAGCAGCAAATACTGCGGATGTCTGGACATATCCCTGGAGAAGATCAGGTTTCATGAATGGTTCAATATAATCAGCTTTACTGATGCCAGGAAAGTCAAAGGCAGGGTCCTTGTAATGCCCGATACCTTTGAGCTTGAGGCTGTGGAACCGCCGGCGACTCCGACATTGAAGGATACAGAAGAATATTCGCAGGACAAAAAAGGACAGGACCGCACGGAGACATTCCAGATAAGGGATTATGTCCCTGGAGATCCTTTGTCACAGATACACTGGAAGCTTTCAAGTAAGGCCGGTCATCCGGTGGTAAGGGATGCTTCACAGCCTGTAGATCATTCACTGGCGATCTTCTGGGACAGAAGAGCATACGGAGAGGATCCGGCGGCAGCTGATGCGCTCATGGAAGCCATAACATCCGTAGCTACAGCTTATACAGAAGCCGGGTACGCCTATACGCTCCTTTGGAATGAGGAGACCATACATACTTTTGAAGTTTCGAACGCGGAGCAGCTTCCTGAAGCGATAAGCTCACTTTTGAAGGCGGTGCCTCCGGAAAAGAATATGAGTGGTGCTGAAATATATCTTAAGTCGAGAAATGAGCCTCAAAGCGGGAGAGTATTGTATTTTACAAGGCTGATCCCCAAAACCGTCAGCGCTATAAGAGAGATGACGGATATTCAGATATTCCTCTGTGTCGGGAAAAACCCTGTCGATACCTCTATGGCCGACGTGGTCTTTACACCCGCAAACATGAAAGAGACATTGCAGGGGCTGTTTTTCTGAATAATTTAAACTGATCGTTACCGGAGCATTTGATGAAACATAATTCAAGATCTTTGATCATAGAATCCATATTTACTGAAAAGGGTATTACGGAGAATTCGTCTTCGCACAGGACCCTCTGGTTCATGCTGAGAAGGTTTATATGCGGATTTTTATTTGTCATCGGATTCTGGGGCATAACCTTTAATGAACTTGGACTTTCTGAAGAAGGCATGTCAATGGCTGTCCTTACAGTTGTTTCCTTTGCTGTTATGGCAGCCACTTCCGCATTCAGAAGAAAACTTCCTGTCTATATTTTTGAGCTCGTGGCTTTAGCCGGAATTCTGGTGATCTTCTTCATAGCCCAGAAAGATTCCATGGCCCAGAGCCTTGCGCTTTGGAATAATAAGCTTGGCAGCTGGTATTATCTGAATACCGGTATAATAGCACCTGAGTATCTGGATCCGGGTTACGGAATGATGGTCGGTTTCGTTATCGCCGTCTTTCTCGGAATACTTACAGAGATGATGATGCGCTTTTTCAAGGGCCGTATCTGCGCGGTGCTTGCAGCAGTTTATATTATTTTCGTTATTATCGGCTGGGCGGATTTTAATATCTGGGGATTTATCTTTGTGGCAGCCGCAATAACAGCCATGGTATCAGGATATTCCAACAGCGGAAAAACGGTGCTGGCGGCTTTTATACTCCTTGCTGCAGCCGGGGCAATATCTTATGTAATATCTTCAGCCGGTTCAGGTACTCTTGGAATAACCGAAAATATCCGTAAGGCAGTGCATGATGTTTTATATGAACGTGGCGGTACTTCGCTGACGGAAGGAGATCTTTCCTCGCTCGGAGCCTGGAAGCCCGAAGGGAAAAAAGCCCTGGAAATTTCCATGGACAACTGGAAGGCCGTATATATCAAGGGCTTTACGGCAGGAAAATATACGGGGCAGTCCTGGGACGTAATGACACCGGAAGAGCTGCAGGCTGATGCGACGCTTTTGTATTCGCTTCATAATAATCATGTATACAGTTCATCACAGCCTGCGAGGGCTGCTATCACGGCCGGGGCAGAGCCGGATGCTGTTATCAATATCAAAAACGTCGGAGCATGTAAATATTATGAATATCTGCCATATGGCGCAGATACATCGGCAGTTCTTGAACCGGAGCAGATAGTAAGAGAGGGAACACGTAAAGGTGTGACGGAGAGGAGAGAATTCTATCTGTATCCTGTTGATAACAGTTATTCATATATGGGCGAACTTGGCAGCAAGGACGCCTCGGAAATGGGCAACATATATATTGCTGTCGAATCGGCGTACCGGAATTTCGTTTATAAACATTATCTTGACATACCGGAAGAAACGGCAAAGATACTTGAAGAAAACGGACTCCTTGGTACTTCAAATATCCCTTCCAGCCAGGCCAGGGATGAGATAAACCGCGCGCTTGCGGCAACTCTTGAATACGATGAAACTGCGGTATCAAACAGGAGCGGTTCTGATTTTATAGAATATACGCTTAATGTAAGCAAAAGAGGCTATGACGTCCATTTCGCGACCATTGCAGTAATGATGCTCAGGAGTTTCGGTATTCCTGCCAGATATGTAGAAGGATACCTTCTTACGTCTGACGAAGCAGCTTCTCTTGCATCCGGGCAGACATATTCTCTTACAGATATGAATAATCATGCCTGGGTCGAATTCTATCTTGACGGGATAGGGTGGATACCTTACGATCCCACGCCGGGACGGACAGACGAGATAGTTTATACTCTTCCCGAAGGAGAAAACGGAGCTGCTCAGGACGTACTCGAAAAGAACAAGGAAGAGAACGAGAAACAGAATGACGAGCCGGATAATAAACCGGATGAGCCTGAAAATAAAAACGAACCCGATACTCCGGAAGATCCTCAAAACAATGAGCAGAAGCCTGACGGGCCGGATAATAATGATAAAGATAATACAGATAATAATACAGAAAATAAGAATTCTTCATTTACTTTCCCATGGTTCGTTATCCTGATATTCCTGCTGGTTGTTGCGGTCATTCTCATTACCGTGATACGGAGGATCCGTTTAGGGAAAAAATATCTGAATTACGAAAGGTGTGCCGGCAGAAGAGCTCTTGCCGGAAATCTGTGCTACAGCAGGATGCTTATAGCGTCCGGCATGGGAGTTCCGGAAGAAGCGGTCTTTGAAAACATCATCGATACATCCAAATATCTGGAAGTGCCGGCCGCTGAAGCAGTAATGATAAAACAATTGATGGATGAGGTCTGGCTCAGCGATCATGAGATCAATGAGAACATGAAAAGCAAGGCTATCAAGTGGCTGACGCTTTGCGAAAAGACCTGGCGGAAAAAGACGGGGCTGTTGAAACAATTCAAAGAGAAGTTCATTACCTGCCGCATTTACTGATGTCGGATCGGAGTTGACTCATGGAGTGGTCGATAAGCAGTGTAATAATGTTGATAATGGCAGTCTTCTTTGTGCTCGGAGCGCTAGACCGACTGTTTGGAAACAGGATAGGACTGGGGTCTGAATTTACCAGAGGTTTTTCCCTTATGGGGCCGACGGCGCTTTCAGTTCTCGGACTCATGGCGTTTGCGCCTGTTCTGGCGCGCGGAATCAACTACGTGCTTTCGCCTGTTTTCAGCAGCTTCGGGGCGGATGTGAGCTCGCTTATCGGTTCGGTGCTGAGCTGCGATATCGGATATCCAGTTGCCAAGGAGCTGGCCGATGACTTCCTTATAGGAGAATTCAATGGCCTTATAGTCGGATCAACGA
Source organism: uncultured Lachnospiraceae bacterium (assembly GCA_902795795.1). Taxonomy (GTDB): domain Bacteria; phylum Bacillota; class Clostridia; order Lachnospirales; family Lachnospiraceae; genus Alectryocaccobium. The sequence goes on from CADBMM010000156.1 coordinate 5,348, forward strand.
TAGGCTATATAGTTTCATTTGCCATTCCCCTGGCCTGCGGCCTTGTAAAACCGGAAAATTACCGGTATTTTGCAGTCGGTATCCTTTCAGGATACATTTTTGATCCGGTCGCATGCTTTATTGGCGGCCTGATGATAGGCCTTCCGCCTGTAGCTATCATACTCAATCTTATTACCCCTATAGTAATTGCGGCTTTAATAGCCTTAGGCCTTTTATTTGCACCAGCGGTCACGATGAAGATATTCAGATGGATATCCAGGATCATCATGGCAGCTGTCACCGTAGGCCTGTGTGCCGCCGCATTCGAGAAGATGACAGGCATAGTTGTCATTCCGGGAATGAATCCGATCACCGATGGCTTTAAGACACTTGGAACTATCGTGCTTTCTCTGGCAGGATCGCTTCCGCTTTTGTGGACGGTAAAGAAGGTATTCGGAAAGCCGATAAACAGGCTGGGCGATAAACTCGGCATAAATGACACTTCGATGCTGTGCATCATACTGGCAATAACGAGCCTTGTGCCGGGATACACGGATTTTGAAAAAATGAATGGAAAAGGACGCGTTGTCTTTGCTGCATTTTCCGCTTCGGCAGGATGCATGTTCGGAGCGCACTTAGGTTTTACGGCCGCTACCGACACTGCGATAGTAGTACCCATGCTGGTCTCAAAGGTTATAGCCGGAGTGATGGGAGTGATCACGGCATGCTTTTTCTATTCAAGGCTTATCAAAGAATGAGATGATGTTTTAATAAAACGAAATTCGTATATGGATAGTAAGATATAATGAAAGCAGATGTTGATGTAAAAAAAGTTCTCGAGGAGCTTCTAAATGAATATCCGGTCTGCGAATATGCTTTCGGAAGTACAGATATGATCACCTTCTCGGATAAGGTGTTTGAGGTCTGCAGGACGGACTGCCCGAGATACGGACACAGATGGGCATGTCCTCCGAATGCCGGCAATATCGAGGACAATATAAAAAGAATAGGGCATTACGATTCCTTCCTTCTGTTCTCCACCGTGTGGGATGTGGAAGACGCCTGGGATTTTGAAGCATGCTTTGAGGTGAAAAAACAGCATGAAGCTATAAGCAGAAGCTTAAGAGAAAAGCTCCTGGAACGGTGTCAGGTCAAGATGGAATCACTGGCCGAAAATCCTGCACCGGAGATCTATATGCTTTCGTCAGGCTGTGATCTGTGCGATGACTGCTCGTGTCCGGACAAGCCGTGCAGGCATCCAAAGGAACGTCTCATGACTCCCGAGAGCCATGGCATCCTGCTTGTGAAGCTGGCAGAGGATACAGGCCTGACACTAAAATATGACAATAAAACTGTAGTTTATTTTTCTATGGTCTTTTTCAACGATATAAAAATGGACCTGCACTATTGACTATAAATAGTGATAAATGTAAAATACAAAGGATGGTCGGTTCCGGTCAATGTTTTGACCGGTGAAAAGGGAAACGGGTGAAAATCCCGCGCGAACTCGTCACTGTGATCAGATATGTTCCTTTCATGTAAGCTTTAGAAAAGTTGTGCTGATAGTTGTACATCAAAAAGAGCTTACAGTCACTGAGAAATCGGGAAGGCGGAAGGAAACGAGATCTGTAAGCCAGGAGACCTGCCGGTCGGAAATGTTACAGAAGCCACGAGTAACTGGTTGAGTAGAGCATCGCATACCGTTCCCGGTATTTTATTTGAGTTTGCTTTAAAAGCTGGTTTTCGTGTTTTCGAAAAATCAGCTTTTTTATTTGAAAAAACAGAAGAGCTGAAAATCAAAGAGATCAGTTTATTTAGGAGGAAGAAATGAAAAAACTGATAGCAATGGTTGCTGCAGCGGCAATGGTCATGGGCCTTTTGACAGCATGCGGCAGCACAAACAACACAAACACCTCATCATCGAAGGCAGAATCCTCGGTATCTGAGGCAGCATCAGTTTCTGAGGCATCAGCAGCATCAGAAACATCAGCAGCATCTGAGAC